>CAIRFY010000216.1 GCA_903877945.1 uncultured Oscillochloris sp.
ATTGGCGCAATCCACAATCGGCAATCGGCAATCCCCAATCCCCAATCCCCACTACCCTCCATACACCTCGGGTTTGAGTATGCCGATATAGCGTAGGTTGCGGTAACGCTCGGCGTAATCGAGGCCGTAGCCCACCACAAACTCGTTGGGAATATCGAAGCCCAGGTAATCCACTGGCACATCGGCGCTACGCCGTTCGGGCTTATTGAGCAGCGTACAAATGCGCAGGCTGGCCGGGCCACGGCCCAGTAGCTGGCCGCGCAGGTAGGCCAGAGTCAGCCCGCTGTCAATAATATCCTCGATGATCAGCACATTGCGCCCGGCCAGATCGGCGTCGAGATCCTTAAGCATACGCACCGCGCCGCTCGACTCGGTACTCTGGCCATAGCTCGCCACGGCGATAAAATCGAAGGCGACAGGGATGGTGATCTCCCGCACCAGATCCATCATAAACATCGTGCAGCCTTTCAGCACGCCCACCAACAACAGGTTGTTCGCGTCCCTGTAGTCGGCGGAGATCTGCGTACCCAGCGCACGCACCCGTGTATGGATCTGCTCCTCAGCGATTAGCACCTTGGCAATATCAGCGTGCATTGTCTTGCGGCTCCTCGTCTCTGATAATTCCGACCCAGAACACATCCCCCGTACCCGACACAGCGGCCCGCTCAGCGGCCCGCAGACCCGCCACCCAGAGGATGGCCTCGTCAGCGACCAGGATCGGCCAGGCAGCGCGCTGGTGCTGGGGGACTTTCCGATCAACAAAAAAATCCTGGAGCCGCCGCCCGCCGCGCCCGCCAGCGGGGCGAAAGCGGTCGCCGGGGCGGCGGACACGCAGGGCCAGACTGCCTGCCAGCTCGGCGGGGATGGCGACCCACCAGGGCGAGGGTTTGGCAGGCGGATCGTGCTGTACGACACAGAGCCATCCGCCGCCAAGAAGTACGCGCCCTGGTGCCGGGACGGGCAGCGCGTCGGCGGGGAGTTGGGGCACCTCGGCTGATGCGGTCGCACCAACAGACCTGATGCGAGCGCTCGTGTAGCCGACATCGAGTACGAGTCCGTGGGCGAGGGACACACGCGCCGTGCGTCCAGAGTCAATCGCCGTGCGACCCGCCTCAACCTGGGCAAAGTTCAGTTCAGCGGTGCCAAGCTGAGCGGCGGCGCGGCGCAGGGCGTAGCGGCGCAGGGCCGGGTGTAGGCGCTGCCATGCATCCCGGTTCAGTTCCAGCCCATCGGGACGCTCGGTGGCCAGAGTGGGCCATGCGGCGTCGAGGACCACCTGCATAAAATCGTAGTCATCGGCGCAGATCTGGGCAGTGCGCCCGAGGGCCGCCACCACCTGCGGGTTATGCGCGGCCAGGACTGGGAGTAACTGGTGGCGCACCCGGCTACGGGCGTAGCGCGGCGAGCGATTGCTCGGGTCGTCTGCGGGGATCAGGTGACTTTGGGCGCAGTAGGCCATAATCTCAGCGCGGGTCGTCTCCAGCATGGGGCGGATCAGCAACGCAGCATTGAGTGTTGAGAAGGGAGCTTGGTCAGCCGCCCACTCCTGCCAGGGCACCACCGAACGCATGCCGCGCAGCCCAGCGGGGCCAGCCCCGCGCAGAGCGTGGAGCAGCACCGTCTCGGCCTGGTCGTCGGCGGTATGGGCCACGGCTACAGCGTGGGCAACCACAGCGCGGGCAACGTCCGCGAGGAAGGCGTAGCGGGCGCGGCGAGCAGCGGCCTGACCGCCCTGGCCTGCGGCGCGAGCGAGGGCAGGCACATCGGCGTAGGCGAGGGTTGCGGGGATAGCCCAAG
>CAIRFY010000217.1 GCA_903877945.1 uncultured Oscillochloris sp.
CTAAGGCATGGTTCAAACCAGCTTAACAATTCAGCGACGAAACGATGACGCGGTGAGGCGCTCCGTATCGCCTCATCGCCTCATCGCCTCATCGCAAGACGGTCACGCTGAATGTGCCCATTTTGAACCATGCCTAAGCATGCATACTCGGGTAACGCCCCCGCGTTACTATTAAGCGTGGTTCAGATGTGGCTTAATCGTCGTACCTAGCTTTCCCCCTAACGCCCTCCAAAGGAGTGACGCACTTGGCGAAGCAGCAACCACTCATGGTGCGAACCCTCAGCGGTGAGGAGCGTACCACGCTCGAAATCTTCGCGCAGAGTAACGGATGCTCGTCATTCACAGGACGGCGCAGCCGCATCTTGTTGACCAGCAGCCAGGGCAAGGCTCCACTCCAGATCGCCACCGATCTCGGCGTCGATGACGAGACGGTGCGCCGGGCCATCCGCGCCTTCAACGAGCGCGGGATGCCCGTGTTGATTGAGGGGTCGCCCAAGCCCAAGTGCCCCCGGGAACTCTTCATCGCGGGCGGTCGCGAGGCTCTTCTCGCCATCTTCCACCGCAGCCCCACGCACTATGGGTTTGACAGCGGCAATTGGACACTCGAACTCATTGCCGACGCCGCCTTCGCGGAAGGCATTACTACGTCCCGCGTGAGCGACGAGACGATCCGCAGCGCACTCGTCCGCCACGGCATTAAGTGGAGCCACTTCAAACGACTTCTGCGCCGTGAGTGCCACACGATCCCGTCGGCTAACCGCCGCATTATCACGATCCAGCAGCGATAAAACGCAATAGAGCATAAGTAACGCTGTCACGCTGAGCGAAGCGAAGCGTCCCGGCCGGGATTCTTCGCTTCGCTCAGAATGACAGGACGCCTCACCGCGTTACTTCTGCGGTATTGCAATAAAACCAATGGACTACCACAGCCTGATCTTAGTTGTCGACGACCAACCCCGCGCACACATCGCCCTCGCCAGTCTGTTCGAGTCCGAGGGCTACCGGCTCGCCTTTGCCGCGAGTGGGTCAGAGGGGCTCGCCATGGCTATTCAGATGCGCCCCGACCTGATCCTGCTCGATGTGATGATGCCCGACATGGACGGCTTTGAGGTGTGCCGCCACCTGCGCGCCGACCCGCGCACGGCCGAGATGCCGCTGATCATGGTCACCGCCCTCGATGACCAACGCTCCTTGCTCCGGGGCATTGAGGCAGGGGCCGATGACTTCATTACCAAGCCCTTCAACCGGGCTGAATTGCGCACCCGTGTTCGCACGATCACACGGCTCAATCGCTATCGCAGGCTCTGGGAGAGCCGCGACCGCTACGAGCAACTGGTCGAGCGTTCGCCGAACGGCGTATTGATTATCGATAGTGCGGGTGTCATTCGTCTCGCGAACCCGGCTGCCTGCGAACTCCTCGAATCCACGCCCGACGCGCTGATCACACAGGAGGTGTTTCAGATTGTCGCCCAGGATCGCTGCGCTGAACTTACTGATCGACTACAGTCGCTCACGGCGGGCCGAGTGGAACACCTGCACCTCGAAACCATCCTGGTCACCCAGTGTGGCTTGCGCCGACCGGTCGCCCTTGCCGCCGGTCGTTGCGAATGGGATGCCGGGGCGGCGATCCAACTGCTTGTCCGCGACATCACCGATCAGAAGCGCGCTGAGTTGCTCGATGTCGAGCGCCGCCATGTCGCCTACGATCTCCACGATGGGGTCGCTCAACACATAACCGGCGTGTACCAGCATATCCAACTCTTTGCGCGGCAATTCCGACCGCGCTCACCGGAGGCTCTGGCCGCGCTCAATCAGCTTCAGGAGATGGCGCGACGCGCTGTTTCCGAGATCCGCCGTGTACTCGAAGGGCTGCGCCCCATCGCGCTGGACGATTTCGGGCTGGTCGGTGCGCTGGAGATGCTGGTCGAGTCGTTCCGCACTGAAGGCTGGGAACTCACTTTTGCGGCACACATCGGCGACCAGCGGCTCCCAGTGCCCGTGGAGACCGCGTTGTTTCACATTGTCCAGGAGGCTCTGACGAATACGGCAAAGCACGCGGGCAAGCGCCACGCCGACATCCGAATGACCCGCGACGACAAGACCGTGTTGCTCACTGTGCGCGACAAGGGACAGGGCTTTGATCCATCGGCGATCCTGGGGTCTTCTGGTATTGGCCAGAGGCTCGGTCTGCACGCGATGCGCGAGCGGGCCGCCCTCGTGGGGGGAGAGCTACGCATTGAAACCGGGCTGGGGCGAGGGGTCGCGATTATCGCTGTCATCCCACTGTCAGGGGGGAATAATGGACACTGAACAGCTAAAGCGCCGACATCGGCGCACCGCGCGGATTGTGATTGCCGACGACCACGACCTGATGCGGCTGGGGCTCCGCAGCTTGGTGCGCGCTGAACGTGGTATGGAACTCGTTGGTGAGGCGCGTGACGGACGCGAGGCTCTGGAACTCTGCCGTCACCTTCAGCCAGATATGGTCATCCTTGACGTGCGTATGCCCGAACTCGACGGGCTGGCTACTACGCGGCTGATCAAGCGTGATCTGCCCCGCATAGCAGTACTCATTGTCAGCCTACACGCGACGCCGGAGTACGTCCTTGAGGCACTAGAGGCAGGTGCCTCCGGGTATGTGCTGAAGGATGCGCCCTTCTCTGAACTTGTCACAACTATTCGTCAGGTGTTGCGCGGCGAATCGATGCTCACGGAGGAAATGGCCGCACGTATACTCCGCCGCACCAGCACATACCCAGCAGAGCCGCCGATCCCTTCATTCGTCCCTCTCACTCCGCGTGAGCTTGATGTACTCCGCCGCGTCGCGCAGGGCAAAACCAATCGGGAGATCGCCGAGCAGTTGACGATTGCGCCAAGCACGGTGAAGCTGCACGTCGAGCATATCATCGCCAAACTCGATGTCTCCGACCGCACACAGGCCGCTGTGCGCGCCATCCAGATCGGGCTGTTACACGGCGAAGCGGGCTAACCCCAATACCTTTCACATAAGGAATCTGCCGCCGCTCAGCCCTCACCCCCCTCTCCCCGTGAGGGAGAGGGGCAGGGGGTGAGGGGGCAAGGTATTGGGGCTAACCCCCTCCTCCCACCAGCCTAATCTAGCGACCAGCATACAAGTACGCGCCCGCTTGTACAGTCCCCCTCCATCACTCCGGTAGCATAGCTTGTACCCAAGGCCGGATCAGCCGCTTCCAGGGCTGCCTGCAGCCGCGCAACGGCCAAGGGCGACCCGTGGACGATGACGTGCATCTGCGTCTCCTGACGCATCGTGTGGAGTATGGTCTGCATCACATTGGAGAGCGGGGTGGGTTGAGGGCTGTAGGTCGCTTCCATTGGTGGCTTCCCTTGCTCAGTTAGCGGGGTAGTGTTAGTATCGACGCTGTTCGGTGTTTGTCATGTGTCGAGAGTGCGGTTCGACAGACCATATGATCACAACGGGGTAATCATACATTGGTCGCAAGACAGAAGTCTCATAACGGGCATACGGGGCGTTACTAGGAACTGTCGAACCGCGCAGATACCACGAGTATAGCACTAACTCGACCGGCGGATACTGGCCATGCAGCATATTTTTTGCCACCATATTCTGAATTATAATATGCCGTTTGTTGCATCACATAGCCCTATCTGCTGCTCTGCCACCGCTATCGGACGTAACAAAATCCTGGTATCATGGAGACTCCAGAAGGGTTTACGCCACGCAACAACAGAGTTCAGATCAGCGTCACCGGTTGGTGAGACGACGGGGGCGCGGGGGCGTCGCTACGTCGCCTCCCACGTCCTTGTGGGGACAATCAGTGAAGCGTGTCCTCCTGAACTATTGTCAAATCGCTCCGATCACGCAAGAGGTGTCAATTGGATTCCCAAAGCCTGATCCTGATTGTCGATGATCAACCTCGTAGCCAGATGGCGCTGGCAAGCCTGCTTGAGCCGGAGGGGTATCGCATTGCCTACGCATCGACAGGATTAGAGGCGCTCACCCAGATGCGCCTGCTCGCGCCCGACCTTGTGCTGCTCGATGTGATGATGCCTGAGATGGACGGGTTCGAGGTGTGCCGCCGCTTACGCGCCGACCCCGCCCTTGCCCTCATCCCTGTGGTGATGATCACGGCCCTCGACGACCATGCATCGCTCCTCCAGGGCATCGAGTCCGGGGCCGATGATTTCATCGCCAAACCCTTTAACCGGGAAGAACTCCGCGCCCGCGTCCGCACCATCACGCGGCTCAACCGTTTCCGCGTTTTGCTCGATGAACACCGCATGGTCGTGAGCGAACACGCCCAGTTTCTCTGGGCGATTGAACGCTCAGCCGATGGCTACCTGCTCCTCGATCATGAGGATCGCCCCCAGGACGGCAACCCCAAGGGCTGGCAGTATCTTGGCCTGAGTCGACAGACTGGCCAGGGATGCGATCAGACGTTTCGTGATCTTGCCGCCCGGCTCTATCAACTCGCGCCCAAGGATGCCTGGGTCTGCTGGCCGAACTCTGTCGGTATGACACGTTACCTCGTGCGGCCTGATGGGAACGATCCCGCGCTCTGGCTCCAGGTCGAATTGCTTGATCAGTCCGAAGGGGCGACGGGAAACCGACTGGTGCGTCTCCAGGATGTCACCGCCAAAGTCAGTGCGCAACGTGATAGCTGGGCCTTCCATAGCTTTGTGTCGCATAAACTGCGGACGCCGCTGACCAGCCTGGTCATCGGTATGGGCCTCTTAAATCGGCGTACCCGCCAGCTTCCCCCTGACCTCGCCATGCTTACGGAAACAGCCTATGGCGGCGCACAGCGGCTGAAATCGGTGGTCGATGATATTTTTTGCTATATTGAGACCTCAACCTTGCTCACACCGGGCAATGGCGTGTTGCTTGCGAGCGTGCCGGATCTGATCACTCAGATTGGCAACGACCTCGGGATGACTGCGATCCAGATCTCGATCCCATTCAGCTTCGCTGCCTGCCGACTGACGGTGAGCGCCCGCACCGTGGAGTTGCTACTGACGGAGATCCTGGAGAATGCGCAAAAATTTCACCCGCACCACACGCCAACGGTGTCTGTGGGTCTGCTGTGTCAGGACGGACGCACGATTATCAGCGTGATAGATGACGGGATGACGCTGACGCCCACACAGATGCAGCGTATTTGGGAGCCATACCATCAGATAGACGAAAGTTTCACAGGGCAGGTGCCAGGAGTCGGGCTGGGGCTGGCGACGGTAGCCCAGATCTGTTGGGCCGCCGGTGGCACATGCCGCGTGACAAACCGGCACGATGGCCCTGGTATCACGGTCGAACTAGAACTGCCGATGGTCGAAGATGTGGAGTATCTGCATCCTTCCGCTGGCGATGCTTCACCCCTACCGGGTTGATCCATCTCTACACATACAAACCTAAGGAAAAACCCATGGGAGAGCCAATGTCATTACTCATTGTTGACGACCAGGTGCGGGGCCGTGATGTTCTGGCGAGTGTGTTGGCACCTGAGGGCTACCAGCTTACATTCGCGAGTAATGGCATCGAGGCGATCAATGCGGCCCAGCGTGTCATCCCGGATCTTGTGTTGCTCGATGTGATGATGCCCGATATGGACGGCTTTGAGGTGTGCCGCATCCTCCGGGCCGACCCCAAGCTCGCCCTGGTACCGATCTTCCTTGTCACGGCCCTGGACGATCAGGAATCGCTCTTGCGCGGGATTGAGGCTGGTGCCGACGACTTTGTGACCAAGCCCTTCAACCGCGCTGAGCTGCGGGCGCGTGTTCGTACGATCACGCGCCTCAACCGCTTTCGCACTCTGCTTGACGAACGCGAGCAGGCGGCTGAGGAGGTGACCAAAGCCTACGACGCGACCCTGGAGGGCTGGTCACGGGCGCTGGATCTGCGCGATCACGAAACCGAGGGCCACTCGCGCCGCGTCACAGAGATGACCGTGCGCCTCGCGCAGGCCATGAACATCGACAACGATAAGATCGAACACATCCGCCGTGGTGCCCTGCTCCACGACATCGGGAAGATGGGTGTCCCGGATGCCGTTTTGCTCAAGCCCGGGCCGCTGAACGATGAGGAGTGGACGATTATGCGCCGCCATCCCTCGATGGCCTACGAATTGCTTACGCCGATCACCTACCTCCACGATGCGCTTGAGATCCCCTGGTGTCACCACGAAAAGTGGGACGGCACCGGCTACCCGCGCAGGCTCGCCGGCGAGGACATCCCGCTGGCGGCGCGTATCTTCGCAATCGTCGATGTCTGGGATGCGCTGAGCAATGATCGGCCCTATCGCAAGGCATGGCAGCCCGAGGCGGTCTTCCACCACCTCGCCTCTCTGTCTGGCACGCATTTTGATCCCGCCGTGGCTACCGCATTCTTGCGTTTGCTCAATCCAATCCATGCGACATGAGCTACTATGACTCTTGCAAGCGACACTCCCTCCGATGACCCCCATGCAGAGTTGCTCATTCCGCCGCTCCTTGAGCAGCAGATCGCGGTGCTGCTTGACCTGATCCGCGTTGTGATGGATGCCGGCGACCTACAGACGGCCCTTCACAACCTGATCAAACCCTTCGCGACGGCCACCGGCTGGTGCTACGGCGAGGTCTGGATCCCTGATCCGCAGCTTGGCATATTGTGCAGCGCCTCGGTCTGGCATGAGGACGACGCCGCCTTGAGCGAATTTGCCGCTAGCAGCAAGAAGCTGCGCTTTACGCCTGGGGTTGGCGTCCTTGGATGTGTATGGCAGAGCCGACACGCCGAGTGGATCGCCGATTATCAGATCTCGACCCCCACCTACGCCCTGAGCCCAGAACGGGGAGCGGTGGCGGGCCTAAGATCGGGGTTCTTCCTGCCGATTGTGCTGCAGGACTCGGTCGTGGCCCTGCTGGTCTTCTTTGCTCGCAAGCCCCGTCCGATCAACAAGCCGCTGCTCCGGCTGATCATGCTGGTCGCTGCTCAGATTGGCCTCCTGATCCAGCGGCTTCAGGCCCAGGACGCCCTCAACGCCCTCAACGCTCAGCTCCAGCAGGAGTTCGCTGAGCGCACCCAAACCGAACAGCAGTTGCGCGCAAGCGAGGAACGCTTCCGCCAGATCACCGAGCATATCAGCGAGGTCTTCTACATCGTCGATCTTGCCCGCCAGCAGGTACTCTACATCAGCCCTAGCTACGAGCAGATCTGGGAACAGAGCCGCGAGAGCCTCTATGCCGACATTACCATGTTTGTTGCAGCGATCCACCCGGACGACCGCAGTCGGATGATTGCGACGCTCCCGCGCCAAGCGCGGGGCGAGGCCACGGAGGAGATCTACCGCATCCTCCTGCGCAGTGGCACGCAGCGCTGGATTCGTGACCGCGCCTTCCCGGTGTATACTGAGCAAGGGCTTCTCTACCGCGTGGCCGGCATCGCCGAGGACATTACCACGCAACACAATGCCGAGCAGCAGATCCAGCGGGCCTACGAAACCCTTGAGCGACGGGTGGCCGAGCGCACGTCGGCGCTCAGTGCGGCGAACGCCGAGCTTGAGCGCACCGCACGCATGAAAGACGAGTTCCTCTCCACTATGTCGCACGAGCTGCGCACCCCGCTCAATGTTATCCTGAGCATGACCGAGTCGGTCACAGAAGGGGTGTATGGGCCAATCAATGAGCGCCAGATCCGCGCCCTCACCGCCGTCAGCGAGAGCGGACATCATCTGCTGGTTCAGATCACCGACATCCTCGATCTGACCAAGATGGAGATCGGGAAGGTGGAGCTTGCCTATGAGCAGGTCGAGGTCGATGCGATCTGCACGGCCAGCCTGCGTATGGTGCGACATCTCGCCCTCGCCAAGCGGCTACAGATCCGAAGCTCGCTCGATCCGATGATCGATCTGATCGCGGTTGACCCGCACCGGTTCACACAAATCCTGGTACACCTGCTCTCAAATGCGATCAAGTTTACACCCGAGGGCGGCAGTGTAAACCTCATTGTATACGGCAATGCCGACGCAGAGGTGGTATGTTTTACTGTAGAGGACACCGGCATTGGCATTGCGACCGCCGACATCCCCCGGCTCTTCAAGCCGTTCGTGCAGCTTGATGGGAGTCTCCATCGACGGTACGAGGGGGTTGGGCTTGGGTTGGCCCTTGTCGCACACCTGGCCGAACTCCATCGCGGCGGCATTAGTGTGAGTAGCACGCCTGTCCAGGGCAGCCGTTTTACCGTCTCGCTCCCCTGGCGAAAACTACATGCACAGGAATCCGCAGTGACCACACATCAGGAGGTCGAACTGAATGCCCGTAAGCGCCCCGTGGTGCTGATCGCTGAGGATCACGATCTCGTGCTGCGCATAACCTCAGACTACCTGGAGGCGCACGGTTATACGGTACACGCCGCACGCAATGGCGTCGAGGCGGTGTCCTTGGCCCAGGAATTGCTGCCGGACGTGATCCTGATGGATATCCACATGCCCGTGATGGATGGGCTGGAGGCGATCCGCCATATCCGTACACACGCGATCATTGCGAAGACACCGATCATCGCCATAACGGCCCTGGCAATGGCCGGGGATCGTGAGCGTTGCCTGTCAATTGGGGCGAGCGATTATCTGAGCAAGCCGGTCAAGCTCAGCTATCTGGTTGAGCGCATCGAGGCACTCCGTCGCAGTACATTGTAGAGGCGAAGCATTGCTACCGAATTCATGTGGAGCATCCGCACTCATCCGCTGGCGATGCTTAGCCCCCCCTACCTACATCACCCAAAAGACAGGCCATCTATGACAAAAGATCCGCAGTTCACGGCTGATGGCGTAGATCATCAGTCCGTCTTATACGATATGTTGCGGCAGCTTAGCCGTGAGCTTGACCTGGATGTGATCATCCAAAAAGCGGTGTACGCCATTGTGCAGCTCAATCGCTGGCAGAGTGTGGGTATTTCGCTGCCCACCGCCGATGGTTTGTACTGGCAGACACGCGCCGAAGATCGCATGGCAGCGGGCGAGGTGGGTGTGTACCATCCGATCCACTCGGGGGTAATTGGGCGCACCTACCGCACCGGCGAGATTCAGCTTGTCCCCGATGTGCGGGCTGACCCAGACTTTTTTCTGGGTGAGGACGTGGACACCGTCGGCAGCGAGATGTCCATCCCAATCATCTTCGACGGCCAGACGCTCGGGGTGATGAATCTCGAAAGCGATCTGCGCGAGCAGTTTGACCGAAAGGATGTCGCGTTCGCCCAATCGATCACTGCGATCATTGCCATCGCGCTCAAAAACGCCCAGCGCTTTGCCGCACTGCAACGAGAGATGGCGGAGCGAACACGGAGCGAGACCCGCTTTACCACCGTCTTCCAGCATAGCCCGCTCAGCATTGTGATCACTCGTCAGCACGATAACGTCATTTTAGAGGTGAATCCAGCGTGGCTTGAACTGCTGGGGTATGCCCGCGAAGAGGTGATCGGGCGCACTGCGCTGGATCTGGGCATCTGGGCGAACACGCATGATCGGCAACGAGTGGTCGATCTCCTGCACAACCATAGCCGGGTGACCAATCTTGAAACCATCATCTGTCGGAAGTCGAGGGAGATCCTGCATGTGCTGCTGTCCGCTGAACAGACGGTCATTAGCAGAGATCCCTGTATACTCTTTCAGATGACCGATATAACGACACGCAAGCGCATCGAGCAGGAACTAGAGGCGCTAACCCGCACGCTTGAAGAGCGTGTGACGCAGCGCACGGTGGAACTGGAGCGCGCTCTGAAAACAAAGGATGAATTTCTCGCCAATATGAGCCACGAGCTACGCACGCCGCTCAACGCTATTTTGGCTCTCAGCGAGACTCTGATGGATGAGGTGCGCGGCACGCTCAACGCGGGCCAGCAGGAAGCCTTGCGCCACATCGAGTCTAGCGGACATCATCTGCTTGAAATGATCAACGATGTCCTCGACCTCTCGAAGGCGGACATCGGGCGGCTGGAACTCCAGATCGAAGACATCTCTGTTGTGAACATGTGTCATGCGAGTCTGCAATTCATTAAAGAGATCGCCATTCAGAAACGTATACAGATTTCCTTTCAAATCAATGATGCAGATGCGAAGATGCGGGCCGACGCAAAACGCATGAAGCAGATACTGGTGAACCTGCTGAGCAACGCCGTCAAGTTCACCCCGTCCGGGGGCAAGGTTAGTCTGGAGGTAACGATAGCGCCCGAGTCCCGCATCGCTCGCTTTACGGTGCGGGATACCGGTATCGGCATCTCGCCCGAGGACATGAACCGGCTGTTCCAGCCATTCACCCAGATCGACTCGCGTCTGAACCGACAACACGAAGGCACCGGGCTCGGGCTTGCGCTGACCCACCGTTTGGTAGAATTGCACGGCGGTAGTATCATGTTCGAAAGCGAAATTGGAAAGGGCAGTTGTTTTATCATCGCCCTCCCGTACCACCCGGTGACGTCTGTACCTAAATCAGCCTTGCGTTTGCGGGCAGACGATCCCCCGGCGCAGGCGATGGCACCGTATCCTCAGGCAGCGCCGACGGGGCCACAGATCTTGTTGGCCGAAGATAACATGATCAACCAGAAGGTCATGCACAGCTACCTTCAGGCAGCGGGCTTTCGCGTGGCGGGTGTCCGCACTGGCCGCGAAGCGATTAATCAGGCGATGACGATCCATCCCGATCTGATTTTGATGGATATTCAGATGCCGGATATGGATGGTCTGGAGGCTATCCAGCATCTGCGAACCATACCCAAGTTCAAGGATACGCCGATTGTTGCGCTAACCGCTCTGGCCATGCCCAGCGACCGGGAACGCTGCCTTGCCGTTGGCGCAAGTGAGTACCTGTCGAAGCCCGTCAGCCTGAAAGAGCTCGTAGAAATGATCCAGCGACTCGTACAAAAGTGAATATGCTTAATAATAAAGAACAGCGATCACTAGCGATCCTCGGGTCTCTATTTGTGGTACTGGCGCTGGGCATTATCGCTGGCGGCTACCTGTCCCACGGCTACACGGTAATGCTCTTCAGCGTGCTTATGACCATCGTCGGCGTCAGGATGGCGTTGCTGTGGCGACGGCATATGCGCAGTTATGGTGTCCAGCAAGAGGAGTCGCTGGAGGCGCTGCGCGTCAGTGAGGCGCGGTTTCATCGGATGTTTGAAAATCACGGCGCGATTATGCTGCTGATCGAACCGCAGACGGGTACGATCTTCGATGCCAATCAATCCGCTGTATACTTCTACGGGTATCCCAAGGCAACCCTTTGTGCCATGAATATTAATCAGATTAACACGTTGTCGCCGGAGCAAGTGGCGATAGAATACAAAAAAGCCCTGCGTGAAGAGCGAAGTTATTTTGTTTTCCCCCATAAGTTGGCCGATGCAACAGAGCGGATCGTGGAGGTCTATTCATCGCCAATCTCTGTACAAGAGAAGAAGGTGCTTTTCTCGATTATCCACGACATCACCGACCGCAAACATGCGGAAGTATTGGTGTACGCCCAGCGCGATCTGGCGCGGGCGGTGAGTACCGTCAGATCAATCCAGGAGGTGCTGCCCCTGTGTCTTGAGATTGCCCTCCATGTCTCGGGCATGGACTGCGGCGGGATCTACATGCTTGACCTGGATGAGCGGATGCTTGAACTGGTCTATCATCGCGGGCTGAGTGCGGAATTTGTTCGGCAGACCTCGCCGTACCCTGCTGACGCTCCAAATGCGCAGGCGATGCTTTCGGGCAAGACCTTGTATCTCAACGCTGCTCAGACACCAGATATTGCCTATCTGCACAACGAAGGGCTCCATTGCGCCGGCTCCATTGCCATTTGCTATCAGGGGCGGAACATCGGCTGTGTCAATATCGCGTCACACACAAAGGCTGAGATACCCACATCGATCCGCCACGCACTGGAAATCCTTGCCACCGAGATCGGTAGCGTGGTCATGTCCCTGCGCACCGAAGAGGCACTGCGCAAGAATACGCAGATCCTGTCCGAATCCCAGTCGATTGCCAACTTAGCGAGCTGGACAGCAGACATCCAGGTTGGAACCTTTGTTGGCACCACGCGGGGATCACAGCCGCTTGAGTGGATCACGGACATCGGCACGATGGATGATCTGATCGCCGTAACCCACCCTGACGACCGGGGCTATGTGCGCTCTTCCTGGACGGCAGCCCTCCAGGGTGCGCCCTACAATGTCGAGTATCGGATCATCCTGAGCGACGAGATACGCTGGGTTCACGTCAAAGCACGGATCACGTACGGTCAGGAACAACACCCGATCAGCGCCCTCGGGATTTTGCAGGATATTACCGAGCGGAAGCAGGCCGAGGCACAGTTGCGCGAGAGCCAGTTGCGGCTGGAACTGACCTTAAAAGGCGCAAACATGGGCTTGTGGGACTTCTACGTGCAGACCGGGGCGACCGTGTTTAATGATCGTTGGGCCGAGATCGTCGGCTACACCCTGGCAGAACTTGAGCCGATTAGCATCCAGACCTGGGCAGACTTGTGTCATCCCGACGACCTCCAGCGATCTAATGCGTTGTTGGAGCAACATTTTAGGCGCGAGATCGACTTTTACGAGTGCGAAGCGCGGATGAAGCACAAGAATGGTGAGTGGGTCTGGGTAATTGATCATGGTAAGGTTGTTGAGTGGGATGCCAGCGACCGGCCCGTGCGGATGGCTGGCACACACCTGGACATCACCGAGCGCAAGCATGCTGAGCAGGAACTGCGGGAGCTGAACCGCACACTCGAAGAGCGAGTCAATCAGCGCACAGCGGAAGTCCAGGATCTCTACGAGAACGCCCCGAGCGGCTATCACTCGCTGGATACGAACGGTTGTCTGATCCGGGTCAACCAGACCGAACTAACATGGCTCGGCTATTCCCGCGATGAGATGATCGGTCGCCCCTTCACCGACTTCATTACGGCACGTAGCCACAGCGTATTTGTGGACAACTACCCGACCTTCATGCAACGCGGCTGGATACGGAGCCTGGAATACGAGCTTGTCCGCAAGGACGGAACAATCCTCGATGTGCTGCTCGACGCGACCGCGATCTATGATGCGCGGGGCACGTATGTGATGAGCCGCTCGACGATCTTTGATAACACCGAGCGGAGAAAAGCGGAACTGGCCCTGCGCGAGAGCGAGGAGCAAAACCGTCTGCTCTTTGAAGAGTCGCCGGATGCGATTGTCCTATTCGATGATAGTGGGAGAATGAAGCGGCTCAATCACGCCTTTGAACTACTTACCGGCTATACCGCTGAGCAACTGACAGGGAACACGCTCAGTGACATGGGTCTCGTATCCCACGAACAGGTAGTGGCATTAGGCAGCCATGTTCTCCAGCACATTCAATCAAATAATCGGTTTGCCACCGTTGAGTTATGGCTTAAACACGCCAGTGGTGAGATGTATGATGTAGGGGTGCGGGTATTCGGGCTTACCCTACGGGATCACCAGCACTACCTCGCTGCCATGCACGACATCACCATCGAGAAAAAGGCCGAGGAGACCATGCGCCGTGCCAATTCTGAATTTGCACGGGCTTCGCGAACCAAGGACGAATTTCTGGCCAACATGAGCCACGAGCTGCGCACGCCGCTCAACGCCATTCTGGCCCTCAGCGAGAGTCTGCTTGAGGAGGTCCAGGGGCCACTCAACACATTCCAGCAGGGCTACCTACACCAAATCGGCGAGAGCGGCCACCACTTGCTCACGCTGATCAATGATATCCTCGACCTCTCGAAAGTCGAAGCGGGACGGCTAGACATCCAGGTCGACGTCGTATCGGTTGCCGATATTTGCCAGTCTAGCATCGTCTTTGTCAAAGAGATCGCCCTCAAGAAATCGCTCAAACTGGCCCTGCATCTGAACGATCAGATGGCCGAAATAGAGGTTGACTCGCGACGCCTGAAGCAGATGCTGGTCAACTTGTTGAGCAACGCGGTGAAGTTCACCCCGGCCAGGGGCCAGGTGATCTTGGAGGTGAACGCCGACGCAGAGATGGGCGTCGTCCGCTTTGCGGTAGAAGACAACGGCATCGGGATCGCGCCCGACGACATTGCAAAGCTGTTTCACCCCTTCAAGCAGCTCGATTCAAGCCTGAGCCGCCAGCACGAAGGCACGGGGCTAGGGCTGGCACTCGTGCGTCGCCTGGCCGAACTGCACGGCGGCAGTGTAACGGTCGAGAGCCACATTGGCCGGGGCAGTCGCTTCACGATTACCTTACCGCAGCGCTTCCAGAATCAGGAACCCGTGACGGCGATTGTGTCCGTGCGCGAGAAGGAAAGGGGCTACGTCCAGCAGAAACAGCCGCTGCCAGCCCCAACCGGCGCACACATCTTGCTGGTCGAAGATAGCGAGGTCAACCTCCAGGCTCTGCGCGACTACCTGCTGAAGAAGGGCTATCGCGTGGAGGTTGCCCGTAACGGGCGCGAAGCCCTTGAGCAGACAGCGATGCTTCTACCGGATCTCATCCTGATGGACATCCAGATGCCGGAAATGGATGGGCTAGAGGCCATCCAACGACTGCGGGCCAGATCCGAGTGCGCGCAGACGCCAATTATTGCGCTAACTGCCCTGGCGATGGCGGGCGACCGGGAGCGCTGCCTGGCTGCCGGTGCGAACGTATACATGTCCAAGCCGATCAGCTTGAAGGAACTGGTGGAGATGATCGAGCAGTTGTTGAAGGGAATACTACACAAAAAGTGAGGGGGGTTTCTTGTGTCGGCTGACTCAATCAGGAATGGCATCTTAACGCCCCGTTGCGAAGGAGCTTCATCATAACTCCATCATCATCTGCTATGCTTGATACACTCGTTTTAGCACTATAGCGCGCTCCTATCCCGGTTATGAAACCTGTCAGGTGCAGCCCGTGGCGATGTTTCGGCATCCTGATGCGCGGGGGGCCGCACCTGACACGTTTCCGACTCAAAAGGGAAGAACCATGGCTCGTCCGAAACGTCCGCCCCACCCGATGCTGCGGGTTGCGCGCGCACATCTGAGCAAGCTGGCTCCTGAGCTACGCAGCAGTACGCGGCTCCGCCTGCGCCAACTCGATGGTCCACCGGGATCGCCGCGCTTCGCAGTGTCGGTCGATATGTGTCGTAACGTGGGGGTGTGTGCATATGGAGTCACCGACACCGACACATGTCCGATCTTTGCGTGTACCCAACGGCGTGCGATTCGGCTCCTTCTCAGCCGCGAGGGCGAGCTGCTTCAGGTGATCACCGATGGTCTGCGCTGGGAAAAATAGGGGGTTGGCCCTCGTGATCAGGTTTCCTCCAGGTTACAACGGAGTCGCTCAAGGAGGTTTCTATGTACCGGCATATTCTCGTCCCGCTTGACGGTTCGGCCCTGGCTGAGCAGGTGCTGCCGCACGTCCACGCCCTCGCCGCGAATGAAGGCACCACCCAGATCACGCTCCTGCGGGCCGTACCCCCGGTGTTTGCCACCAGTGTTGACTACAGCGGCCTGATGGCCAGCGATATTTCGGATAGCATGGCTACCCTGGAGCATGATGCCGAGACGTATTTGACGGGGGTGGCCGAGACTTTCCGCACCGAGGGGTACACCGTCAACATTGAGGTGAGCGCGATGCCGGCGGCAGAGGCCATTCTGGACTTCGCCGAGAGCCAGCATGCCGACCTGATCGCCATCGCCACCCACGGGCGCAGCGGGATCAGCCGCTTTGTCTTCGGCAGCGTCACTCAGAAGGTGGTACAGACGGCTCCTGTCCCTGTTCTAGTGATCCGGCCAAAACATACCAGCGAATAGTACTACAGTTGTAGTTTGAATCACCCCCCCTAGCCCCCCCGCAAGCGGGGGGGGACAATGCATTGGTTGGTTCCCCCCTGCAAGCGGCATATCTTTACCCAGAACGTTTATGCTGTCTCGATGGAGAGGGGGAAGAGGGAAGATACGGCATCCTGATGCATAATACGGTACATATCAGCAACCTCCATCAGGCGTTGAAAGCCGTTCCACATCACGGTCA
>CAIRFY010000218.1 GCA_903877945.1 uncultured Oscillochloris sp.
CGCCCGACGGTTAATGCCGTTGCCCTTCAGGTAGACCACATGGGCTGCACCGCTGGCATCCAGGGCCAGGGCCACGCTCTGCATCCCCTGCCCGCCGCCATCCAGCGCGACATTGAGCGCGGTATCAATGGTTTCCACGCTGCCGCTCCAGGTGTCGGTGCTGGTCGAGAAGGTGGTGTAGCGCAGACTGCTCAGATCGCCCCCGCTGGTTATGCGATTATTCCAGACAACATGGATCGTGTTGCCGCCATCGATGGCAACCGCCCACTGGCTGATCGCGCCGGGGGCGTGGCTGGCATCGACGAGGCTAAACCCGCTCGGCACGCCAATGCTGTCCGCCCGATACATTCGCAGCGTCTGGGCCACATCGGTACACGGGTATTGCTCACAGTTGGAGACCGCACTATAGAGCCGATTCCCGCTGGTACGCACAAGCTGCTTGGGCGAGACATCGGTGTAGCCCGGTCCGACGGCGATATTGTAGTTCTGGCCGGTTGGGCTGGATGGCGTGCTCGTTGGTGTCACCGTCGCCGTCGCTGCCGACACGCTCGTCTTCGTCGCGGTCGCCGTCACTGTACTCGTCTCCGTCGTCGAGACTTTGGGGATCGACTCACCTATCACAATCGGCGCGTATACCGTCGTTGTTACGGCGAGCAGCGCAGGGCTAACCGCCCCGGCCAACGCACGTAGGCCGTAGTAGAGCGGCAGCGCCAGAGCGACTGCCAGCAACATGATGATAGTTATATGCCGGTGTGTCATCGCTGTCGTTTTCATCGCCGCCCGGCGGCTGAAGTCGCGGGTCACGGCATGGGTGGCCTTCGTCACCAAGAACCGGGGACTTTATCCCCCCGGCTGCTTCACCGGAATACCTACCTCGTTTCGCCGTAGGTCGCTGTAGTCGAGCCAGAGGGCTCTGCCGAGGAAAAAAGTGATCGTTGCGAAGATCAGCAGTTGCATGAGTGGGCCAACCACAACGTGGGCCGGACGGTTGAGCCAGAGCAGTTCAAGCCCAAGCACGGTGTCAAGGGAGTCGTTGATCATCGGCGCGATGTGCTTGGAATACTCGTAGGCTACGCCAAAGAGCAGCGCCCCGAAGAACCAGCAAACTCGCGCCTGTGTGGGTACGCGATAGAGCCGGACGCCCCACCAGATGCACAGCCCGATTGTCAGGAAGAGCGGCCAGTTGTGCAGAACCAGCACGATCAGGTAGCCCAACAGGTAATGGGCCTGACCTAGGTTTTCGGCGCTCCAACGCTCAAACCAGCCCATACTGTGCCTCTTTGAATAAGTTTGACGGTCTGCCGCCACTCAACCCTCACCCCCGGCCCCTCTCCCTCACGGGGAGAGGGGAGATTCCTCAACAGGACGCCTCCGGCCCCCCCTCTCCCGCTCAGGGAGAGGGGGCTGGGGGGTGAGGGCTGAAACACGCCTTATGCGTGCGTCACCTCTCCAACAGATCGCCCGTGCGTCTCGACGGCGGGCAGCCACTCCATATCAGCCTGGGTCTCCACCTCGCGTCGGCTCAGTTCGGCCAGCACGCGGGATAGCCCCCAGGCGCTGATCAGTTGCACGCCGGTGAGGACTAGCAGTGCGCTCACCACCGGGGCGAACCAGGACGCCTCTAGGGCCGGGTTGGTCAGGTTGAACATGGCAGCCCCGATATAGGTGCCGATGCCGAGCATCACCGCGATTATGCCCAGCCACCAGTAGTGGCACTCGATCTTGCGCCCGTTGCCGCGTCGGCCAAACAGCCCCTGGCGGATCGGTCGCTTGTGGAAGAGGGCCACCAGGTAGCTGAACGATGTCCCGGTGGTGTAGAGGGTGACACCGGCCACGGCCAGAACTAGGGCAGCGAACAATTGGGGGAAGGCCCATGTTGTACCGGCTCCGATCAGGTGGCCCAATAGCGGTGGGGAGGCCACCAGCAGCGCAGCGACCAGCAGGGCCAGTCCGACGCCGCCGAAGATGCGTACCGGGTTGTAGGTCAGCGCCGTCCAAACAATGCTCTTGAAGAAGCGCAGTCCGTCGCGCACCACACTCAGCTTGCTGCGCCCGCTGCGCTCCTTGTAGGGGATGGGCAACTCGACGATGCGCAGACCCTCGTGCAGAGCGCGGGTACTCATCGCTGGCGTGAAATCAAGGGTATTGGGCAGCGGGTAGAGCGTAGGCAGAATCTCGCGGCGCAGCACACGCTGGCCACTGGCGCTGTCGCTGATCTTTACCCCGGCTACCAGTGAGAGCAACCCGGCGAAGATCGTGTTACCAATACGGCGCACCAGGGGCATCTCGCTGCGCTCGCCGGTCATGCGGCTGCCAATGACTACGTCGGCACCATCGAGGGCGGCCCGGCACATTTGGGGGAAGTACTCCGGTGGATAGGTGCTGTCGGCGTCGAGGAAGCCCAGCAGTTCGCCCCGCGCCGCGCTGAACCCGGTCTTCAGGGCGCTGCCGTAGCCGCCGTTCTGCTGCGAGATCAGTCGCACCCGCGACCCAAAGCTTCTTACGATGTCAGGCGTGCGATCACCCGATCCGTCATCTACGACAATGCACTCCAGTTCGCTTACGCCCGCCCGAGTCAGCTCTGGCCGGATCGCCAACACGCGCTTGACGATGGCGGCGATGCCGTCCTCTTCATTGTAGGCCGGGATCACGACAGAAAGGGTAGTCATTGCGACTCCTCATTATTAGTACACGGGCGTGGCCGCGTAGCGGGTCAGATCCAGCGGTTCCTCGCGCAGGTCGCGCACGACGCGGGCAGGGTTGCCCACGGCCACCGCGTAGTCCGGCACATCGCTGTTCACCATCGCACCGGCACCCACCACCGCGTTGCGGCCCACGCGCACGCTGTCGAGCAGGATGGCCCCACTGCCGATCCACGCCCCGTCAGCCACCTCGATACCCTGGGCTGTAATGCCCTGGTGGCTCACGGGTCGGCTTGTGTCGGCGAAGACGTGATTGACCGCCAACACCTGCACCAGCGTGCCAAAGTAGACATCGTCGCCGATGTGGATGCCGCCCTGACCACGCAGAATACACGCCTCGCCAATCAGCGAGCGGGCGCCGATGCTGATCCCCGCGTGCGGCAGGTTGCGGAAGTTGTAGACGTGCAGGATGGCGTTTTTCATCACCATGCTCTCCGTGCCAATGCGAATACCGCCTGGACACGCGTGCAGGTAGACCCCGTGATCCAGATACGCGCCCCTGCCGAGACTCACGTTCGAGGCGAAACGGATACGTACCCCGTCCTCAATCGCGGCTACGCCCTCCATGCGCAGGATGGCCCGGTAGAGGACGGCGCGCAGACCAATCCCCAGGATGCTTGGCACCCAGCCGACGATAGACTGAATGCTCTGTTCGGCCAGGTAGCGTGGCCATGAGACGGCCTGGCGTCCGAGGTAGAGCCGGATGCGATCACTCATGCTGCTCACTCGCCAACTGCACGTTCGAGCAGCGGAGGATCGGCCTGCACAGTTGCGCTGCGTCGTCGCCGCATGCCTTCCTGCCGCATTATCGGTCGTCGTCGGGCCGCGCCCGCGCCTGAGTCAGTGGGCACACCAGATGCCATGATTGGCGGCGGGGTGATGATCACTGTAGGCGGCGGCGGGGTGATAATCACCGATGACTCCTCCACACGCGGCTGATGCGCTGCCGTCTGCGGGACAGACTCCCTATGCCGCACGTCCTCCATCTGTGGCGACAGGCGCTTACGGGTGGGCAAGGTAATCGTCAGCCCTTCGGTGCCAACAGAGAACCCGATGGATGGGATGCGCCGTGACTTGCGTGCGGCACCCACGGACACATCGCCGCTTACAGTGACGGCACCGAGCAGCTTGGCCTCACGGCTGCGCTGGATCCACTGCTTTGTCTTTTCTACCTCCGAGCGTGAGTCCGCACGGGGGCTGAGTACCAGCACGACGCCATCTACCAGTGGTGCCAGCAGGGCCGCGTCGGCCCCGGTGAGGGCTGATGGCCCGTCGAAGATTACGACATCGGCGCTGTTGCGCAGGGCGTCCACGAGCTTGGGCCAGCGCAGCGACGGCACCAGGATCGACATATCATCGCCATCGACCTGGTTTGGTAGCAGCATTACATTGGTCATCGAGGTAGCGCGCAGACGCATCCATAGTTCGGCAGGCACGTTGTACGCGGGCGGGGAGTTGCTCGACCAGCGCTCGATGGCAGATCTCTCCGTTGTGCTACCGCTCTCATCCTGCTCGTGCAAGCGCAGGATCTTCCCAATATGCGACCGTGACAACTCAGCGTCTACGAGTAGCACTCGGTGTCCGGCTTGCCCATAGACATGCGCCAGATCAACCGCGTAGATACTGCGCGACTCGCTGGGGTGAGGGCTACTCACCAGCAGCAGGCGCAGCGGCTCATCACTGGCCTCCAGCGCGATCTGCGTATGGGTCTCGCGCACAGCGCGCTGGTAGGGCTGTCCCGACGGAATATCTGGCCGCCAGTTGGCATGGTTTATGCTGCCGAGGTGGGTGATCCCGATCCGCTGCTGAAGGTCGCTGCCTGATCGCCAGCGGTTATCAATGCGGTCGAGGAGCAACACGGCTACGATGGCGATCAGCAGCCCGCCCATACCCGCACCGCCGATGATCAAGGATCGCTTCTGTGGCAGCGGCGCCGTAGGCAGGCTGGCCCGCTCGAAAAACGAGAGTGTATTGGCTGCGCTGTTGTTACGAAGCAGCAGCAGTTGGTTGTAACCATCTTGAGCCTTGCCACGCGCCTTCTCAAGCTGGTCGATCTGATCCTGGTTCTCACGCAGATCAATCGCCGCGTTGAGTTGCTTCTGGCGCGTGCGCAACTCCTCAAGCTTGCGGTCGGTATCCGCGATGGTCGCCTGGGTCTCTGTGATTTGGCGATCAACCTCGGCTTGCTGGGCGGCTACTTTCTCTGGCGAGTTCGGGCTGTAGGCGATTAACCGCTCGCCAAGCGTGTTGGCGAGCGCCGTAGCGCGCTCCGGGCTGCTGTCGGTGATTGCTATCTCTAACAGATTCGCCTGCGGGTTGATCGACACCGAGAGCATGGTGTTGATCAGGTTTGCCGGAAAATCAAGCTTGAGTTGCCTGGCAACTGGGCCGAGGATAACCTCACGGTGGAGGAGTACCTCGTAGAAGCGCGCCAGCGAGTTGCTCAGATCGACCGCGAAGGTGTTGGGCGAAGAGGACTCGAAGTTATTGCCCACCATCAGCGTAGCCCGCGCCTGGTAGAAGTTCGGCTGGCTGCGTGAGAGAAACCACGCTGTACTGCTAGAGAGCGCTATCGCGACAACGACCAGGGGCGACCAGCGGAATAGCAGGCGCAGATAGGTTCGGATTTCCTGCCATGTCAACATAGTGTTGGCGCTATCTCGCGCTGATCACAGAGCCAGCGTGATGCAGCGAGCAGATCGGCGGCGACATAATCAGGTTGGGGTGCCCCATCAGCAAGCATGCGGTACTGCTCGACACCGCGCCCACTGCGTACCAGCACCGTCTGACTCCCAACGGCCCGCCCTGCAGCGATGTCGCTCAGGGCATCGCCGATCATGGTTGTGCGAGCGAAGTCGATCACGTGTTCGCGGGCGAGATCGAGCAGCATCCCCGGCTGTGGCTTGCGACAGCGACAGCCCTCGTCGGGACGGTGCGGACAGAGACGGACATCGTCGATACGTGCGCCGTGATTCTGGGCGATCTGCGCCAACCGCCGGTGGATGGCATCAACCGTCGTCCGCTCCACCAGCCCACGGTTGATACACGCCTGGTTGGTCACAATGAAGATGCGGAATCCGCACCGGGTGAGCAAGGCAAGAGCCTCCAGAGATCCCGGAATGAGGAGGAACTGCTCCCACGTAGCCACGTGATCGGTGCGGTTTTCGTTGATCACCCCGTCCCGATCCAGAAAGATGGCGCGCATGCAGTCCTCGCTCCACGGCAGCCAGCAAGCCTACCGTGGTATGCCGGACAACCACAGCAGGGAAAGCCGACGAACATTGCGCCACGAGGAACGATTAGGA
>CAIRFY010000219.1 GCA_903877945.1 uncultured Oscillochloris sp.
GGCTCCCCCTCTCCCGTTCAGGGAGAGGGGGCTGGGGGGTGAGGGCTGCCCGGCGACCACACGACTTTGCACATGCCCTACCATGTGATCGGACACACGCAGAGTTTCACTCCACAATCCACAATCTACACTTGTTTGAAGGAGAACAGCCGCCATGATCCGCTTGCTGGTGGTTGAAGACAACGAGAAGCTGCGCCCGGCCCTCTGCGCGGGGCTGGCTGCCACCGGGGCTGTAACCCTCGTGGGCGATTGCGGCAGCGGCGAGGAGGCTCTGGCCTACTGCGTCGAGTCTCCGCCCAACGCTATTCTGATGGATGTGCAGCTCGCCGGTGAGTGGAACGGCATCGAGGCCGCCGTGGCCATCCGCCGCGAGCACCCGCGCCTGCCCGTTGTCTTCTACTCGATCCAAGACGACGACGCCTACTATCGGTCGTTTCGCCGCTCGGGCATTCTCAGCCACTACGCCTACGTGCGCAAATCGAGCTACCTGCTGCCGCAGATGATCGTGCCCCTGCTGCGCGACGCCGTCTCCGGGCGCAGCTACATCGACCCGGAGATCGAGTCGCGAGTGCAGGAGGTGAGCCGTAAAGACGAGCAATCGCCGATGGCCCTGCTTGAGCCAAACGAGCAGCAGGTGGCCCATATGCTCGCCCAGGGCATGAGCAACGAGCAGATCGCCGCACGCATGGGCTTCCGTGACAAGCGCACGATCAGCCGCACGAACGGCCAGATCTACGCTGCCTGGGGACTGAGCGACAGCGCCACCGACGAGAAGGTCGCCCGTACCCGCGCCGCCCTGATCGTCCACACGGGCCGTCTCATCCGCTGGGCCGACGACGGTACGCCCTTGGCTGAGGACGACAGGGGCCAGTGGGTAAGCATTGAGCTATGAATGCAAAATGCAAGATGCAAAATGCAAAATTGGGCCAATTTTGCATTTTGCATCTTGCATTTTGCATTGACAAACAATGATCTACAAACTGCTCTCCGTCGTCGATTGGGCGCTGATCGCGGAGTCGCTCTTCAACACGATCACCCTGCTTTGGCTGGGGCTGACCGTGCTGATCAGCGCCGAGCGGCGTAGTTGGGGCACCTGGCTGGCGGGCGGAGGACTGCTCTTCGGTGGAGCCTTCTTTGTGGGCCACACCGCCGTGGTCGGTCGGGTGATTGGGGCTTTTTCGGCGGAGATGTCCTTCTACTGGCGGTTGGGCTGGCTGGTGCTGATCGTGGCCCCCTACCTGTGGTACGCGGTGATGGCCTGGTACAGCGGGGGGTTGCGCACCCAACCCGAGCGATTGCGCATGGTCGGGGTGAGCCTCCTGGGGATCCTGGCCGTGCTGCTGGCCCTCTTTATCGACCCGCTGCCCGATTATGCCGACCTATCCCAGCCAGTGATCGACCCGGCCATCCTGCTCAGCAGTACGACTCTCACCCGCCTGATCTACCCCGGCTTCGCCACCCTTTGTATCGCACTGGCCCTGCTCAGCCTACGCGCCCCCGCCGCCTCAGAGCGCTTTATGGGCGATCTGGCCCGTCAGCGGGCGCGACCCTGGCTTATGGCCGCCTCTGTGATGCTCCTCGCTATCGCCCTGGCCATCGGTGCTGCCTCGGTCTGGTTCCTCGACCAGGCCCGCGTCTGGATCTTCCCCGACATTACCGCACGCGGCATCAGTATGCTGCTTGGTTTCGACTTCCTGATCGGTCTGATGATCGCCGTAACGGTCGTGCTGCTCGGCCAGGCGGTAGTCTCCTACGAGATCTTCACCGGCGCGACCCTGCCCCGTGGCGAACTGGCCCGCCAGTGGCGGAGGACGCTGATCCTGGGCGGCATCTATGCCTCTGTCGTCGGCTGGAGCCTCAGCGGCGCAGGCATCCCCGACCAGCCGATCTACCATTTGCTCATCGCCACGGTGCTGATGACCGTCTTCCTCTCCCTGGTCGGCTGGCGATCAGCCCGCGAGTCCGCTGGCGACCTGGCCCGGCTGCGGCCCTTTGTGGCCAGCCAGAACCTCTACGACCGGCTCCTTGGCCCGGCGGGCGCGACCGATGGTGAACCCGAGGAGGCATTCCACGCCCTCTGTGGCGAGTTGCTCGGCGCGCAGGTGGCCTACTTGCTGCCCCTTGGCTCGCTGGCCGACCTCGCCGGGCCGACCCTGGCGCACCCCGCTGTCGCCACGCCGCCGGATGTCAACGAACTAGTGGCGACGATCCTGGCGACGCCGCCGCCACCGCACGGGCAGCCGCCTGCCCTCTGCCTGCCCATCGAACCCGCCCGCCACGGTGGGGCTGGCTGGGCGATCCCCCTGCGTAACAGCCGTGGGCTGATCGGCGTCCTCCTGCTCGGGGCCAAAGCCAATGCGGGCGTCTACACCCAGGAGGAGATCGAGGTGGCCCGCGCCGCTGGCGAGCGCCTGATCGACGCCCGCGCCGCCGCCGAGATGGCCCGCCGCCTGGCGACACTCCAGCGCCGTCGCATCGCCGAGAGCCAGGTGATCGACCGGCGCACTCGCCGCGTCCTCCACGATGAGGTGCTGCCCCAGATCCACGCGACCTTATTGCAGATTGCCGATTGCCAATTGCAGATTGACCAGCAGCGTGACTCCGGCAGCAATCTGCAATCGGCAATCACCAATCTACAATCGGTTCACCGCCAGATCTCTGATCTGCTCCACGATCTGCCCCCGGTCGTCAGCCTCGACCTGGCCCGCCTCGGTGCCCTGGGTACCCTGCGTCGCATGGTCGAAACCGACCTGGGCGGGGCCTTCGATGCGGTGCGCTGGGAAGTCTCCGCCGAGGCCGAGGCTGCGGCCCGCCAGCTTGACCCCTTGGGCGCCGAGGCGCTGTACTACGCCGCCCGCGAGGCCGTGCGCAACGCTGCCCGCCACGGTCGCGGCAACACCCCCACGCGCCCGCTCTCTCTTACCGTGCGCGCCAGCACCGCCCCCCCTCTGGGCGGGCAGCCGCTGCTCAGCATCGTCATCGCGGACGACGGGGTGGGGATGGGGGCTACTCCGACCCGCAGCGACGGCGGCCACGGCATGGCCCTCCACAGCACGCTCCTGGCGATTATGGGCGGCACCCTGAGCGTCTCCAGCACCCCGCGTCAGTCCACAGCGATCACCATCAGCATGCCCATCCCCGTGCCCGCTGCCGGGGCGCACGATGCCGTATAATGTCCTCATTATGTCCAACACCGCCACCCAGCCGAAGGTAGGGTGCCGCGCCGCGCCGCCAACCCGCCGCACCTGGCCACTCGTGCGCCGCTACGCCCCGTCGGCCCTGCTCTTCGTCGCCCTGCTCGGCGCGCTCCAGTTGGCCCTGCCGGCCCTCGGCGTGCCGCCCTACCTTCTGCCCACGCCCGCCCGCGTGCTGGCCCGCCTGCTCGACCCGTCCAGCGGCCTGTTCGGCCACCTCGCCGTCACCGCTGCCGCCGGGATCAGCGGGCTGATCATCGGTGCCACGGCTGGCGTGGCCCTGGCCACGCTCTTCGTCGCCGTCCGGCCCGTCGAGCGCGCCCTCTACCCGTGGGTCATTATTTCGCAGACCCTGCCAGCCGCCGCCCTGGCCCCTCTGCTCACCATTTGGCTTGGCAACGGCGTTGCCCCGCGCATCGCGATGGCCGCCCTCTTCGCCTTCTTCCCGGTGCTGGTCAATACCGCCCAGGGGCTGCGCCGCATCAGCGCGGAGCAACTTGACCTGCTGCGTGCCTGGGGTGCCTCGCCCGCCCAGATCTTCCGCCTGCTGCGTGTCCCTGCCTGCCTGCCCACCCTCTTCGCCAGCCTCAAGATCGCCTCGACCCTCGCCGTCGTTGGCACCATCGTCAGTGAATTAGCCGGATCAAGCAACGGACTCGGCTATGTGATCAGCATCGCCACCTACCACCTGCGCACCGACCAGGTCTTCGCCGCCATCACCCTCGCCTCTAGCCTGAGCCTCGTGCTCTATGTGGGCATCGTCGCCGCCGAGCGCCAGGTGGTTTTCTGGCAGCATGATCGATGACGGCACGTGGTTAGCGCCAATACCTTTTCACAACCCGGATAGGATTGCTATATCCCTTTCTGATAAGGAATACTCCCCCTCTCCCGTTCAGGGAGAGGGGGCTAGGGGGTGAGGGCTGAGCGGCGGTATGGGGGTTAGCGCATCAGGGGCGGCACCCGCTCGGCCCAGGGGTGAGCGCGCTCCAGTTGACCGGCTAACTGAAAAAGTGTCGCCTCGTCGCCGTAGCGTGCGACGAGGTGCATACCAATCGGCAGCCCATCGGCGCTCCAGTGGAGCGGCACCGACATTGCGGGCTGTCCGGTGAGGTTAAAGAGCGGTGTGTAGGGCGTGTAGTCGAAGAGTTTTGTGGACATTGGCCCGGCAAGGTTCAGCACCTGGCCCAGCCAGCCTGCGCCCAGCCGGTTGATAACGTGGAGCGCCAGAGTCTCAACCGACGAAGGTTTGAAATAGCCGATAGGTAGCGGCGGCTGGGCCAGGGTTGGGGTCAGCAGCACGTCATAACGGGTGAAGAAGTGCCCGACATCGCGTGCCGTTCGCTGGAACAGCCGCCACGCGGCGACATAGACCGCCGTGCGGGAGGCCGCACTGAGCAAGCCCAGGGCGTAGCTCGCCGCCTCAAAGTCGTCCGGGCGCGGGCGTCGTCCGGTGAGCCGCGCCGCCTCACGAATATCAGCGCGCACCTCGCCCGCCACCACCATCATCATCGCCTGCGCACAGGCATCACCATCAACCGGCGGCGCATCCTCAACAACGTCGTGGCCAAGATCCTCAAGCATGCGCGCCGTCGCCCGCAGGCCGGCCCGACACTCCGCGTGGACGGTGTGGCCAAAGAATGGCTGGTCGGTGAACGCGATGCGTAGGCGGCCCGGCTCAACGGACACCTCCTCAAGGAAGGGCCGGGCCGGGGCGGGAGCCGCGTAGGGTGCCCCCACGTCGAGTCCCGCCGTCGCGTCCAGCATCGCCGCGCTGTCGCGCACCGAGCGGGAGATGACGTGTTCAACCCCCAAACCGCGCCACATCTCGCCCAGGTCGGGGCCAGACGGAGTGCGCCCGCGTGAGACTTTCATGCCAAAGAGGCCGCAGCACGCAGCGGGCATGCGGATCGATCCGGCCCCGTCAGTCGCGCTGGCAATCGGCACCATCCGCGCCGCCACCGCCGCCGCCGAGCCCCCGCTCGACCCCGCCGGTGAGCGGCTCAGATCCCACGGGTTGCGGGTGGGGCCAAAGGTCTCCGGCTCGGTGGCGGGCTGCAAGGCAAACTCGGGTGTGTTGGTTTTGCCGACAATAATCGCGCCAGATGCCTTCCAGCGGCGCACCATCTCGCTGTCGCGCCCGCAGGGGATGTGGCGCAACAGACGATTGCCGCTACTGGTCGGGATGCCCGCGCAGGTGGCCCAGAGATCCTTGAGCAGCATCGGCACGCCGACGAAGGGGCCGTCGGGCAGGGGGCTGCGGGTAGCGGCGCGGGCCTGCTCGAACATGGGCACGACGACGGCGTTTAGCAACGGGTTGTACGCAGCGATGCGGGCGATAGCCGACTCGACGAGTTCAAGCGGCGTGACCTGGCGGGCGCGCACCAGATCAGCGAGTCCGAGTCCGTCGTAGCGTGGATAGTCAGAAAATGGGGGCATAAGTACCTCGTTAGTTTCAGATTACAGATTGCAGATTTCAGATTTGCCGCCGTGCAGCCCTCACCCCCCAGCCCCCTCTCCCTGAGCGGGAGAGGGGGAGTCGGACGCATCCTGGTGCGGAATCTCCCCTCTCCCCGTGAGGGAGAGGGGTAGGGGGTGAGGGCCGCACAGAACTGTAACGTAAAAATACCGATCCTGAAACCATGGTCTTAGCGTAGAATCAACGCCATCGTCATATCCCCAATGTCGCTGAGTCAAACCGAAAGAACCTCCATGCGCCGCATCCACGTCCCGTTCCTCATGATCACCCTGACCCTCATTATCGCCGGTTGTGCAAAGCCCCCCGCCGCCGCCACGCCGGGCACCGGCCCCGAGGTGCGTCAGGTCTCGATGCGCCTCCAGTGGTTCGCCCAGTACCAGTTCGCTGGCTACATCGTCGCCAAGGTCAAGGGCTACTACCAGGAGGCTGGTCTCGACGTGACCCTCAACCCCGGCGGGCCGGATCTGGTGCCCCTGCCCCTGGTCGCCAGCGGCAAAGACACCTTCGGCAGCACCGGCGCCGACACCATCCTTACCTCCCGCGAGCAGGATATTGACGTTGTCGCTCTGTCCACGTGGTTCCAGACCAGCCCGGTGGCCTTTATGGTGCATAGCGACTCGAACATTCATGGGCCGCAGGATTTCCCCGGCCACACGATTGGCATGTTCTACGGCGATAATGTTGAGACGGAATACCTGGCGCTGCTGGCCGCCACCGGGGTGAGTCGCGAGGCGATCACCGAGATTCCTGGCGACTTCAGCCTGGCACCCTTCCTCCAGCGCCGCGCCGACATCTGGCCGGTCTACGCCACCGACCAGCCCAACACCGCCCGCCGCGAGGGGGCCACCATCAGCCTGATCGTCGCCCGCGACTACGGCGTTCAGCTCATGGGCGATGTACTCTTCACCAGCGCGACGTTCGCCCGCGAGAACCCCAACACGGTGCGCGCCTTCGTCTCCGCGACCCTGCGCGGCTGGGCGTATGCCATCAGTAACCCCAAAGAAACGGTTGATCTGATCGTCGCCTACAACCCGGATCTCAACAAAGACCAGCTTACCTTCGAGGCTAACGAGACGATCAAGCTGATCACCTATGGCATGGGAAAGCTCTGCCCAGGCTATAATAACCTAGCGGTCTGGGAGTCCGAGGCGAAGCTGCTCAAAGATCTCGCCATCCTCAAGGCACCGGCAACCCTTGACGCCGCCCTGGACAACACCTATGTCAGTCAATACTATACGGACAAAGGCGTGAACTGCGTTGAGTAGGGTGAGAGTGTTTAAACCATGCAAAAGAACTTCACATACCGAATCTACCTCGTTACAGGAGTATCCCAATGACCAAGCAACTGATCCTCACCATCCCAGCCAGCGA
>CAIRFY010000220.1 GCA_903877945.1 uncultured Oscillochloris sp.
AAACTACAACTGTAGTAATAACCGATAGTTGTCAGCCATGTTTATGTGACGTGGGTGTACGTATCGGCTATCGGCTATCAGACGGGCATATAGCGAAAGATCAAGATGAACTGGTGCATCTGGTTGGAGACGAAGGCGAAGGGATAGCCGAAGGGGTAGAGGTTCTGGCTCTGGTCGTGCCAGATCCGGTAGCCGCGATACTCCAGGCCCGGCAGTTCGCGCAGGGCGACCACCATATCGGCGTGGAGCATGTTGTGGTGCTCGGGGGTGGGCTGGAGATCCTTCGTGAAGAGAACAAGGTGGCCACGGGGCCGGAGCAGCCCCAGGGCACCGCGCAGCAACTCGCGCAACTCGGACAGGAACTCCCAGTAGCCCAGGTTGCCCAGGTCGTCGGGTGAGTCGGTAAAAGGGGTAGCCTCGCCCTGGCCGTGTTTCTTGCGCTCGCCGGTGCGCTGCTTGGCGAGCATCTGCGCGTAGGGCGGGTCGGTGAGGATCAGGTCGAAGGGCCGTGCAGCCACGGCGGGGAGGCTAGCCAGGTTCCGCGAGTCGCCCACCACATAGGGCTGGGGCGCAATGTCGAGGGCGGCGCAGACCTCGGCGTAGCATGCGGCATACGCTGGCGAGAGATCGACGCCGACGGCGCTGCGGCCCTCTAGCGAGCAAGCGAGCAGGGTGCCGCCCACACCAGTGAAGGGGTCGAGTACATGACCGCCCGCCTTGGTGAAGAAGCGCAGCAGTTCAGCCATAAGTTGGGGCGGCTTAGGCGAAGGGTGCAGGCGGCGCAGGCTATGGGCGTAGCCCTCTGGCCCACTCGTGGGGTAGCGCGTGCTGATCACCGAGCGCAGGGCGTAGACCCACTCGCGACCGGTCAGGTCGTTCAGCCGGTTGCGCGGGTCTACGACACCTTCGACACGGTCATCATCCACCATATCTAACCCCGCCGCGTCGCCATCAGCCCGGTGAACTCGTGGAACAGATAGGTCGCGTCGTGCGGGCCGGGACCAGCCTCAGGGTGGTACTGCACGCTGAAGCAGCCGAGTTCGACGTGGCGCAGCCCCTCCACCGTCTGGTCGTTCAGGTTGATGTGCGTGACCTCAACCCCGGTCGGCAGGCTATCGGGGTCAACCGCAAAGCCGTGGTTCTGCGAGGTGATCTCCACGCGACCGCTGGGGATGTGACGCACCGGATGGTTCGCACCGTGGTGGCCAAAGGGCAGTTTGTAGGTGCGCCCGCCCAGAGCCAGGCCCATCAGTTGGTGGCCCAGGCAGATACCGAACACCGGCACCCGACCGATCAGGCCACGTAGCGTCTCGAAAGCGTAGGCCGTGGCCGCCGGGTCGCCCGGCCCGTTCGAGTAAAAGACCCCGTCGGGCTTGAGGGCCAACGTCTCAGCGGCGGTCGTCGCCCCCGGCACCACCGTCACCGTGCAGCCGTGATCAACCAGGCGGCGCAGGATCGTGCGCTTCAGGCCAAAGTCGTAGGCCACCACGTGGAATTGCGCGTGCGGCTGACCAGCCCGCTCCGTGCGGGGCTGCCAGGGTGCGCTGCTATCAGTCCAGCCGTAGGGTTCCCCGCAGGAGACGACACGAGTCAAATCGAGACCCTCCATCGGCGGAGCCGAGCGCGCCTTCGCCTGGAGATCCGCAACCGGCTCGCCCGTCGTCGAGATCACTCCGCGCAGTGCGCCCGCCGTGCGGATATGCCGGGTCAGCGCCCGCGTATCTACATCGCTAATCGCGACAATGTTATGCTCGCGCAGAAGCTGGGCCAGACTACCGCGTGAGCGCCACGAGCTATAATCCTCGCTGTACGAACGCACAATAAACCCAGCCACCTGCGGTCGGATCGACTCAGGGTCAAAGTCGTTCACCCCGGTGTTGCCGATATGCGGCGCGGTCATCGTCACCATCTGGCCGCAGTACGAGGGGTCAGTCAGAATCTCCTGGTAGCCAGTCATACCGGTGTGAAAGACCACCTCGCCGATCCGTTCGCCGGTGGCCCCGAACGAGCGCCCCGGGAAAACCCGGCCATCCTCAAGCACAAGCAGTGCGTCCATAAGCAGTATCGTGTCGAGAGAACTATCGTAATCTAGAGAAAGGGGCATACGTACCGGGGCTCATTCTACCATGGAACGTCTGGGGGTTCCGATCCTGTCGGATTGCGGGGCCAGCAGAATGATCAGAAGCGCTGGGATGAACTCGCCAATGATGGCCCAGGACATTCCGCCCTGGGGCCAGAAGAACCAGCCGATATAAGTAATCCAACTGCCAATGACCATGATCTGTAGTGTGCGGGTGGTCTGTGGGATCAGAAAGAGGGGAAGCTGATCGTAGAAGAGTCGCTGCGGGATAAGTGAGAGCGCCAGCAACAGCCGCGCCCGCCTTTCGCGCCAGCGCACCGCCGCGAGCAGGAGTACCACCCCTGGCGCACTCAGCAGAGGCATCGCGTTCGGGTGCTTGCGGATCACCTCCAGCCAACTCAGCGGCCACAGTGGTTGAATCAGCAGGCTAAGCAGAATGATTCCGGCCAGCGTTACCAGCCCGATCCGCTCCCAGCGCGTGGACAGCATCACGGCCAGCCCGATGTTCGGTTTTGCACTTACCAGCATGAGCAGGATCGGACTGAGCCAGACAGCGCATAGCAAAGGGGACCACTGAACCACCTGGAGTGACTGCCAGTACGGGGCGGCCAGGAAGAACAGCAGTCGGTGCCAGCCCTCGCGGGATAGGAGGAACGCCAGAGCGGCTGACGACCCGCCGAAGAAGATCGCCGCCGCAACCTCTGGGGGCAAAGGCAGAAACGGAATCACCAGAATGAACGCCGTCAGCGGGTAAAAGATCGGCAGCCCACCCGGCGGGTTGGGGATGGTGTACGGGTTCTGCCCAGTGAGTACGACCCGCGCCCCAGCCAGGCTATAGAGCAGATCGCCCGCCCCGCGCCCAGACAAACGCTGGTACCAGAAACAGATCAGCCCGCTCGTCATGCCAATGGCCAGAGAGCAGGCTATGCGAAGAATCTGTTCACAACGTATCGCACGTTTACTCATTATCACCCTGTCACCCCCTCACCCCCTCACCCCCTCACCCCCTCACCCTGTCACCCCCTCACCCCCTCACCCCCTCACCCCCTCACCCCACTATACTGCTATTATATGGTCTACCGCCACATCGGCGGCGCTGAGCAGAGGGAGTGCGGTGTGGCTGTGAGTAGTATGCGCTACCGGGTTGCCAGTTTCGCCCAGATCACTCGTTATACCAACAGCATCTATGCGGCGATATATACCCTGGTGGGGGTCTTTCTTTCCGGCGGCGCAGCGGCGGTTCAGGCACCCACCGGCTGGGGGGCGGCGGCGGTAGTGGGGCTCGTGGTGGCCTACGGGTTTGTAATCAACGACTACGTTGATGTGACCGTAGATAGCTACAGCAAGCCACAGCGGCCCATCCCGGCGGGCAAGATCGCCCGCAATGAAGCCCTCTGGCTGGCCCTGGCCCTGGCAGGCGTGGCCCTGCTTCTGGCGGCAGCGCTTGGGCCTGCCCTCGGCCTGTTCGCTCTGGGCACCACGCTGCTGGCTACGCTCTACTCGTTCGCCCTAAAGGGTACGGTGCTTTGGGGCAACGCCTGTATGGCCCTGCTGATCGCCACCATCCCGCTCTACGGCGGACTAGCCGGGGGACACGTCACCGCGCTGGTTGGGGTCGTGGCCGGGCTGATGTGGCTCTTCGACTTCAGCCACGAGATCCTGAAGACGACGGCAGACTGGGCAGGCGATAGGCGGGCGGACCTGCACACCGTGGCCACCGCCCTCGGCGTGCGCGGCGCGCTGCGGGTCTTTCAGGGTGCTGGGCTGCTCTTTATCGGCGTGGCCCTGTTGCCCTGGCTGACCGGTCTGACCGGGGCGTCCTACCTGTTGGCGCTGTTGCCCTGCGCTGTTCTGCCCACCGTTGTTGTGATCGCCATACTGGCCCGTAGTTCAGATGATGCGACCATCACCCTGGCGCTGAAGATTATGCGCTATATGTGGATCAGCAACCTCTTGCCGATCTTGCTGATGAACTGAATTGAGCCACCCCCAAACAACGGTTGTGATTGGCGCGGGCGTCGCTGGGCTGGCCGCAGCCCGCCGTCTGCGCACGTATGGCGCACACGTCATCGTGATCGAGTCTGGGTCGGTGATCGGCGGACGGGTGTGTACATTGATCGAACAGGGCTGCCAGATCGAGCTGGGTGCCGAGTTTCTGTCCAGCTTCTACACGCGCACCCTGGCCCTGATCGATGAGCTAGGGATACGACGCGACCTCCACCGCATCCCCAGCAGTTCGGCGATCCTGCGGGACGGGCGCTTCTACTCGCTCTGGCCGAACGTCCGCATCGCCTTCACACAACTGGTTGGCTCACGCCACAAGCTGGCTCTTTCCTACCTGCTGGCCTCGCTGCTGCGCCACAGCCCGCTGCTCGACCTCGCGGCCTTCCAGAAGGCTTCCCCGATTGACGACGCCTCGGTGAGCGACTACGCCCGCGCCCATCTCTCCGAGGATCTGCTGGAATATGTACTCCAGCCGCCGCTCGCGGGGATTTTTTACTGGACACCGGAGCGCACTTCGCGGGCGCTGCTGATGCTGGTGCTACGGGCGGGGCTGAGCCATCCTACCGGACTGAAGCTCTTCACCATGCGCCAGGGTCTCGGCCAGTTGCCCCACGCCATGGCCGTCAGCCTGGATGTGCGACTGGGGACACGTGCGTGCGCCGTGGATCGACTGCCCACGGGCGGCTACGCTGTGCGTCTCGCCGGGGGCGGGCAGCCCCTCGTGGCCGATAGCGTGATCTGCGCCACAACGGCTAGCGTCGTGCCTAGCCTCATGCCGTGGCTAGGTGCCGCACGGCTGGCCCTCTTCCACGGGGTACGCTACTCGGCCACTGCCCTGCTGTCCACCGGCACCCGCGAGCGGCTCCCGTGTGACTACTACGGCCTGCTCTTCCCGCGTCGCGAAACGGCCTTCCTGTCCTCGGCCACCATCCAGGCGGTGAAGAGCATCTCGGCGGTGCCGTGTGGTCGCGACACCTTGGCTCTGCACATGTCCGGCCCGGCGATGAATGCGCTGCGCCAGTGCGACGACGAGACGCTAACGAGGCTGATGATCGCCGAGTTGCGCCGTCTGGCCCCGCACTATGATCCGACACCGCAGGCGATCTTTCAGCGGCTCTTCCGCTGCCCCGAGGCTCTGCCCGAGTTCGACGTTGGTCACTTCCGTCGGCTCCAGAGCTTCGCGTCCAGCGACATGGAGCCGCCCGGCTTGGCCTTCGCCGGTGACTACCTGGGTGGTCCCTTCGTCGAGGGAGCCATCCTCAGTGGCGAGGCCGCCGCTGCGCGAGTGCTGAGGGGCCGTGTCTCCGCGCCTTAGGCATGTTTCAAAATGGGTACATTCAGCTTTACAGTCTTGCGATGAGGCGATGAGGAGATGAGGCGATGAGGCGATACGGAACGCCTCACCGCGTCATCGTTTCATCGCTGAACTGTCAAGCTGGATTGAACCATCCCTTAGACGAGATTTTAGGATTGGCAATGATACGTTACCGTTCTGTGCGACCCTCACCCCCTGCCCCTCTCCCTCACGGGGAGAGGGGAGATTCCGTAACAGGACGACATCCGACTCCCCCTCTCCCGCTCAGGGAGAGGGGGCTGAGCGGCGACAAACTATCACGTACCTGCGAACTTTGCCCCAATAATAAATTCGATCACCACCTCAGTGATCAGTTCTAGCGGTCGTGTGAAGGCCGCCTCACGCCCGTACCTGTCCAACAGCGACACCACCGTTACGTGCGCCGCCGACAGTGCGCTCGCCCGTGCGGCCATCCCCGCTGCGGCATCGCCCACTATCACCAGCGCCTGCGTCGCAGGGGCGAGCCGCCGCAGCACCCCGCCAACCACCTTACCCTCAAGCGAGGTCGCGTCCAGGCGACCCTCGCCAGTCACCACGATGTCGGCGGCAGCCAAATGCCTATCCAGGCCGAGGGTCTCAGCGACCAGATCGAATCCAGGGTGGATGCTGGCCCCCAGAGCCACCAGCCCGCCCGCCAGCCCGCCCGCCGCGCCGCCCCCCGCAACGTCCCGCACATCAACCCCGAACTCGCACACGTAGCGTTTGGCCAGATCCTCCAGTCGGTTGGTCAGCCCAATGATCGTCTGGGCGTCAGCTCCCTTCTGCGGCCCAAAGATCGCCGCCGCATCCGTAAAGCGTGTTCGCACATCGGTGGCTGCGCGCAGCCGCGTGGCGGGCAGCCCGCCGAAGGTTTTTACCACATCCACCGCGCCCGCCCCGCCATCGGTGGTGGCCGAACCCCCGCAGCCAACGATGATGTCCCGCGCACCGGCTCGCCACGCCGCAACCAGAAGCTCGCCCACACCCATCGTCGTCGCCCGCACCGGGTCGTTCGCCTCGGCCCCGCCGACCAGCAGCAACCCGGCGGCGGCAGCCATCTCAATTACCGCCACCAACCCGTGCGGCCCGTCGCGCAGCCGCCACGCAGCCGCCACCGGCGCGCCCAGCGGCCCCGTCACCAGCGTGTGCATCACCGCCCCGCCCATCGCCTCCAAGAACCCCTCGCCCCCATCGCTGAGCGGCAGGGCGGTGGCTACCAGCCCGAGATGGCGCGCGGCGTCCGCCACCGTCGCACAAACATCGGCGGCACCCGCAGTACCGCGAAACTTATCAGACGCGGCCAGCAGCCGCCAGGATTCGCTGCTCATCATTTGGTACCGATATCTTTCATCTAAGGCATGTTTCAAACAAGCTTGACAATGTGCCGCCGTGCCCCTCACCCCCTGCCCCTCTCCCTCACGGGGAGAGGGGAGATTTCGCAACAGGATGCGTCCGACTCCCCCTCTCCCGCTCAGGGAGAGGGGGCTGGGGGTGAGGGCTGACCGGCGACAAACTGTAAAGTACCTGCGAACCATGCACTATTGCGTATTACCAATTCTGCGTATCGGCACGCCGCCCACAAACGCGCCGGGGGGCACGTCGCGGTTCACCAGGCTCATGGCCGAGATGGTGGCCCCGTCGCCGATGACCACACCGGGGAGGATGGTGCAGTTTGCGCCAATCGTCACTCCGTGGCCGATGGTCACCGGGCCACGCCGCCATTCGCCCCTGGTGAACTCGTGGCAAAGGATCGTCGAGTTATAGCCGATCACACAGTCGTCGCCGATGGTGACATCGTGTGGAAAAAAGATGTCAAGCATCACCATCAGGGCCACGCTGGTGTGGCGACCGATACGTGTACCCAGGGCGCGGTAGATCGCATTCTTCAGCGGAATAAAGGGTACATAGCGAGCCACCTGGATAAAGATGGCGTTGTACGCCACCCGCAGGTAGCCGCCAGTAAGCTGCGGCCAGTACCAGAGGGCGTTGTGCGGCCCTGGCGACGGGCCGATACGCAGACGGGCCTTGCGCGCCGCGCTTGTACCCAGGCCATCGGCGCGCTCGTTCGTCAGATGCATGGGTCTTCCTGATAGGGCGGTATCTGCGCGTAGTGTAGCATATTCCGCTTGCTGCGTGGCTGTGGTATGCTTGAGGCCATCACAGTGCGGGGCGGCTCATCGCCTCCGCACCCCCACAAGGAAAACAATGAAAATCTATACGAAAACGGGTGATGCCGGGGAGACTGGGCTGTGGGGCGGGCAGCGGGTGAGCAAGGACGCGCTGCGCGTCCACGCCTACGGCACCGCCGACGAGTGTAATGCGGCCATCGGGGTGGCGCGGGCGAGCGGACTCGACGCCGGGCTTGCGGCAACCCTCGGCCATGTGCAGGCGCAACTGTTTGTGGTCGGCGCGGACTTGGCCACACCCAGCAATGGAGGCCCGAACATTCCACGGGTCGGCGCGGAGGAGATCGCTTTCCTGGAGACGCAGATCGACACGCTGGAGGCCGAGCTAGAGCCACTGCATCAGTTCATCCTGCCGGGCGGCACGGCGGCGGCGGCACACCTGCATCTGGCCCGCACCATCTGCCGCCGCGCCGAGCGCTGGGCGGTGAGCTTGGCCCGCGAGGAGGATCTGGGCATCGATGTGCTCATGTACCTCAACCGCCTCTCCGACTTCCTTTTTGTGGCCGCCCGTATCGCCAACGCCCGCGCCGCCACCCTTGATGTGCCCTGGGTCAACCCGCGCCAGGGTTAGATCATGCCTGTTGGGAGCAACCGATATGGCACAGCAGACAAGGCAGCGGAAGTCACGCAGGGGTATACCGGGCTTCCTGCCCGTAGCCCTGGGCGTGGCGGCGCTCGTAGCAGTGGCGGCGGGGCTGGCCCTGGCCCTTGGGTTCCCGCAGACCGTGCCTGTCGCACCGGTGGCGGTAGACGGCTGTCGGGTCACGCCGCAGTTCGTTGCGACGGCTTCCCCCTCATCAAACGTGGCTCTGGCCACAGACGGGCGTGAGATGGGGCTCGTTCTGCGAACAGTTGACGGCGGGACACCCGTCTACCAGCACCCCACATGGGACGACGCAGGCTACCTGGGGGCCATCGCCTACGACCAGGCCGGTAACGTGTACGCCGCGCCTACCCCACGGCTCTCGCTGGCCGACAACCCGCTGGCGGGGACGGCGATGCTCTGGCGGGCGGATACGGTCACGGGCGATCTGCAACCATTTGTGTCGCTGCCCGGCGTTGCTAACGAGCGCAACCCCTTCGGCGTACTCGGCCTCTTCTACGCCTGCGGCCTGGACACGCTCTACGCCGGGTCGGTGCTGGGTTCCACGCCTAGCGCCGAGCGTGGCGGGGTCATCGCCATTCACCTGCCTGACGGCGGGCAGACCGCGCTGATCAGCGATACGGACGTTATGGGCGTGCTGGTGGTGCGCCAGGGTACGGGCTACACGCTCTACGCCGGGTTGGCTCGTCGCCCCGCGATTATCGCGCTGTCGCTGGATGCGCAGGGACACGCGGTTGGCCCGATGACCCAGGTGATCGACCTGATCGACGCCGGGGCCACCCCGCAGGAGCGGGCGCGTAAGCTACGCCTCGTAGGCGACACGCTGGTGGCCGATCTCGTCCCATTTACCTTCTCGCTCCAGGCAAATGCGACCGACCTGCCGCAGATCCGCAGGGCGACATGGATCTGGGACGCGGCGGCGGGGGTGTGGGCGCTGCGTCAGGCTGCGACGTTGTGAGGCGAGGAGGCGAGGAGGCGAGGAGGCGAGGAGGCGAGGAGGCGAGGAGGCGAGGACGCGAGGAGGCGAGGAGGCGAGGACGCGAGGAGGCGAGGACGCGAGGAGGCGAGGAGGCGAGGAGGCGAGAACGCGAGGACGCGAGGAGGCGAGGACGCGAGGACGCGAGGACGCGAGGAGGCGAG
>CAIRFY010000221.1 GCA_903877945.1 uncultured Oscillochloris sp.
ACTAAGTTGGAGAGCATGAAGGCGGCCACTCGGCGTGTGATCGAGACGTTGACGAACCAGGATATTGTGTCGATTGTAATCTTCGACGACACGGTGCAGACGCTGGTGCCTGCCACCCTGGCCGCTGACCGGGACGCACTTCTGGCGGCGGTGGACACGATCTGCGAGTCTGGCGGCACGGCGATGTCGCTGGGGATGCAGTCCGGCCAGATCGAGCTTCAAAAGAATATTGGCTCGGATCGGCTCAGCCACATGTTGCTGCTCACCGATGGGCAGACCTGGGGTGACGAGGAGACATGTCGCAGTATTGCGAAGTCGCTGGGCCAGGCCGATGCGCGGATCACTGCCCTGGGCCTTGGTGCCGAGTGGAATGAGCAACTGCTCGATGATCTGGCCGAGTTCACCGAGGGGAACTCCGATTATATTGCTGACCCCAACCAGATCGGCTCGTTCTTTCAGCGGGCGGTGCGTAGCGCACAGGGCACGGCCGCCACTGATGCGCGCCTGCTGCTGCGCCTTGTGCGTGAGGCGACGCCGCGTGCGGTCTACCGGGCCACGCCTGCTATCGCCAACCTTGGCTATCAGCCAATCGGCGAGAATGAGGTGGCGGTGCGGCTGGGCAACCTGGTCTTTGGACAGACGGCCAGTGTGGTGCTGGATCTGATGCTGCCGAGCCGGGCCGCTGGCTCCTTTCGCATTGCCCAAGCTGAATTGCACGTCGCGCCCATCGGCGCGGAACATGAGCAGGTGGTGAAGCAGGACGTCCTGCTCACCTTCAACGCCGACCCCACCGCCGTCTACGAACCTCGGGTGATGAACCTCGTCGAAAGGGTGGCGGCATTTAAGCTACAGACCCGCGCCCTAGCCGAGGCCGAAATCGGCAATACGAGCGGGGCCACCCAAAAGCTACGTGCGGCGGCCACGCGCCTGCTGGATCTTGGCGAGCTCGATCTGGCCGAGAAGACCCTCCAGCATGCCGATCAGCTAGAGCAAGGCACCAAGCTCAGCGCCGAGACGCAGAAAGAGCTGAAGTACGCAACCCGGCGGCTCACGCAGAAGCTTGAGCAGGAGTAGGTATTGAGGGAGGGTGCGCCCTCTTTGGAATGCTCCCTTATTTGTATGTGGAGGTAGATAAGGATATGACGACCTGCCCAACATGCGCTGCCCAGAACGATGCAAGTAATCGCTTCTGCGACCAGTGTGGGTCACGCTTGGATGTGGCACCTAGCGCCGCTCCCGCTACCGGGGGCGTTGTGCCACCGGATCAGCCCACAATGGTCGCGACATCCTGTCCGAAATGTAGTGCCGTAATACTTCCCGGCGAGGCGTTCTGCGATAACTGCGGTGCAGATCTTACGTCGATGCCTGCCGATCCCACTTCGGTCACGGCTGAGGCCCCGGCTGTCATCCCGACTCCGGTTTCTGCGGACGCCCCGACGATGCTGGCCTCAATGCCGGTGGTCACGCCTGCGGAGCCCCCTGCGCCCTCAAAGGGTGGGGCGCTCTGCCCCGCCTGCGGCCAGACAAACCTGCCGGGCGAGCAGTTCTGTGATAACTGTGGGGCGGATCTGTTGGCTTCCGCGCCTGCGCCAGCCCCGGCGGTGGAGTCGAGGCCGGTCGTCTCTCCTGACGATGCGACGATTCTTGCGCCGCTCCCGGTCTTTCCTGTGGAGTCGTTGCCTCCCATTGTCCCTCCGACGTTGCCTGACGACGCGACGATGCTCGCCCTGGCACCGATCATCGCCCCCGTAGACACGTCTGTGCCTGCGCCCGACCTGACGCCTGAGCCACCCCCGGCACCTGCCGCTGAGATCGAGGTTGCTCCCATACCTGTGGCAGCAGACCCCGACCCGGCGGCCTATCGTGCGCGTAAAGCTGAACTTGAGACGGAGATTGCGCGGCAGCAGCAGATCATTGCGCAGTTCGAGCAGATGCAGGCGATGTTTGGAGCAACAACACCGCCTGCGGTGACGACGGGGCTGGCCGAGGCTCGCGTGGCTCTGGCGCAGGCTGAGGCCGATCTGGCCGGACTCGTCCCGCCACCTGTGCCTGCGGTTGACCCGGAGGCCGTGCGGCAGCTTGAGGCGGAAATTGGGCGGCAGCAGCAGATCATCGCGCAGTTTGGGCAGATGCAGGCGATGTTTGGGGCGGCGACGCCACCTGCGGTGACGGCGGGGCTGGCCGAGGCTCACGCGGCCCTGGCAAAAGCCGAGGCTGACTTAGCTGCGTTGACGGGTGGCGTCCCGACAACTATCGCCGCCCCTGTGATGCCAGTCGCTTCGGCCACCCCTGACTCTCCGCCGCCCCCGGCCCCAGTGGTAGCACCGGCACTCACGCCACGCCTCGTGGTCGTTGATGGTGGGCAAGCCCTGAATTTGCCAACTGACCGAGTAGAGATCATCATTGGCCGTGAAGATCCGGTAAGCAATATCTTCCCCGAGGTTGATCTGACCTCTTTCGGCGGTGAGTCGGGCGGAGTGAGCCGCCAGCACGCGAAGATCACCCATCGTGGCGACCAGTGGATGATCGCCGATCTGAATAGTACGAACTTTACGCGGGTCGATGGGGTGCGCTTGGAACCCCACGTCGACACGCCGCTCCACGATGGTGCGCGTGTTCAGTTCGGGCGAATTATAACGACGTTTCACATTTAAGGTACGCCAGATAACAGAAGGGGGTCTGCAGCACTGCTGCCGACCCCCTTCTGTTATCTGGAACGCTCTACATAACGTCACACAAAATCACGAGCCGAGGGCGCTCACGCCGCGCTCGGTGGTGAGGATGCGACCACGGACACCGCTGGTCAGATCCCAGACCCATAGGCTGGCGGGGCTGCGTGGCGCGCTGGCAAGGGGCCCGCGTGGCCCACGCTGGGGCGCACCCGTGACGATGTAGGCGAACCCGTTGCCGGAGAACGATGCCGCACCAACGCTTCCCTTGCTCTGTCCGGTGCCGAGCAGGTCGCTGCGCTTGGGGGGCTGCCAGCGGTAGATCTGGTAATCCTGCACGAGACTGCTGGCGCATAGGGTGTTCATGTAGATCAAGCTGCCCTGGGCGTCCCACGCAAGAGGCCGTGTCCAGTAGGGGCCACGGTACTCCGGATCGGCTAGTGGCTCGGGCTGGGGCGTGAAGGTTGCGGTCACCGTCGGAGTCAGCGTCTCGACAGACGTGGCGGTCGGCGAGGGTGTCGCGGTCGGCTTCGGCGTGGCGGTCGGCTTCGGCGTGGCGGTCGGCTTCGGCGTGGCGGTCGGCTTCACTGTGGCCTTGGGCGTACCCTCGGTAGTAGTCGTGATACTCGCCGTGGGCGTAATGCTCACTGTGGGCGTGATCACCACCGTTGGCGTCTCACTCAGGAGCGGTGTTACCGTGGCGCTGGGGGTCATTGTTGCGGTAGGCGTGGGCGGAGGGGGAACAAACGTCTGCCCGCCCAGGATGTCGAGAATGCTGCCATCGGCGGCGAGGATCACCATGTCGGCTCCCGCCGTGTCGCTGCGCAGGGCTTCGACAGCGATGCGGGAGCCGTCAGGAGAGGCGAGGGGTCTCCCGAAGGTGCGGTAGGGGGTCGTGCCCGCATCGCCCTCCAGAATGGTGGCACCCACATCGAGTACCGCGCCGTCGGGGGCGCGCAGAAAGAGAGTGCTGCGCCCATCTTCGGCCCTGGCGGCATAGATCAGGGCACCATTGGCGAGCCACTGAGGCGCAAAGCGGCTCCACTCATCGGCGACAGCCTGGGTGCGCTGCGGCGTCCCCCCGTTGGCGGGCACGGTGAAGATCGCCCGCTGGGTTGGCAGAGCGCCGGTCTCGTCCACAGCGAAGGCCACGGTCTTGCCATCAATGCTGAAAGCCGGGTCGGCGCAACTGACTCCCACCTGGGCCAGGGGCTTCGGATTGCTGCCAGACGCCGACATCGTCCAGAGCGTACTCGGCACAGCCACGTTCGTATCAGCCGGATCGAGGCCAGGCGCGGCGCGGCAGAACACGATCTGCGCGTGGTTCGGGCTCACAGCCATAGCCGTCTCGCTCTCAGGCGAGTCGGTCAGGTTCTTAGGCTTGTCGCTCTGGCTGTCGATCCGCCAAATATCGCCGTCGTACAGGTAGAAGAGTGGTCCAGCGAGCGCAGGCTTTCCGCCGCCGGTGGGCACCTGAAACGTGTCGCTAGAGGCCACCAGGGGAGAACTGCGGGCAACCGCGATGATCAGGCGGGTAGGATTACGCTGGACGGTCAGCCGGTACGGCAGGGCTTCCTTCAGGCTGATCAGCATCGTCGTGCCAACCTCCGCGCCGGGCGACGAGACAAAGCTAGCGGTGCTGATCGTGCGGGTAGTGGTGAAGGTGAGAGTCTGGGTGATCGCCGATGCGCCGAAGCGATCATCGTGCAGCCAGCCAGGCAACTCAACGCGCAGCGTGTAGGGGGAGGATGCCGCGACGGTGCCGACGAGATCCGCCACATCGCTCGTGCCAACACAACTGGCCCCAGCGTGAACCGGCGGCGAGTCGGGACCGGGGTCAAAGCTCAGCGTCACCTGATCGAAGGCAGGGAACCCGCTGGCAGCGACATCCGTGAGCATAGCCGAGAAGCGACCGCTGGCCCCAGCGCTGGCCTGGTTGCAGAAGCTAAATCCGGTGAGGGCCGGGTTCGCTGTCGGCGTCGGTGGCAGAGTTGTCTCGGTGGCGGTTGCTGTCACCGTAGGCGTTGACGACGGGCCGACCGTAGGGGTGCTGGTCGTCGTCGCCGTAGGCGTGATCGTAAGCGTGGGAGAAGGCGTGATCGACGGCGTACCGGCGCGGATCGTCTCCACATTAGCGATCTGCTCATTGACAGGAGACAGCGAGCAGCTGGAGAGGATCGTGGCCAGGGCGAGGGGGAGCATCATCAGGGCGGTGGCAAAACTATGGCGCAGGGGCTTCACAGGTATGTTCCCTTTCCCCTTTCACGAGCGAGGTGCGGCGTCGGGGGCTTATGGAAGGGTGCGGCGGTCAGTCGCCGGGGAGCACCACCTTGATCCAGCCGCGCCGCATTCCATAGACCACCGCCTGGGTGCGGTCGTTGACGGCAAGCTTACGGAGGATCGAAGAGACATGGTTTTTAACCGTCTGGTTACTAATATCAAGGCGTAAGGCGATCTCTTTGTTGGTTTGCCCGGCAGCCATCAACTCCAGCACACTAAGCTCACGAAGCGAAAGCGGCGAGAAAATGCTCTGGGTGTCCTCATCGACAACCATCTGGCGGAAGGCGGCGAGAACCTGGGATGCCACTTCGGGCAGCGAGATCACGAGTTCGTTGATCGGGTAGTCGCCCCTGCGTACATCGTTAAGTACAGCGAGCAGACGAGGCCACTCGATATTGCGCGGCAAGTAGGCGGCGACACCAGCGCGGATAGCCTTCACCACATGTTGCCCGTCCATCCCCGAGCTAAAGAGCAGGATGCCGACGTGGGGGTGTGCGCGTTTAATGGCACGGGAGACTTCCAGGCCATTGACTCCGGGAAGATCGACCTCCATCAGTACCAGGTCGGGATCGGTGTAATCAACAATCTGGATTGCCTGCTGGCCATTACCTGCCTCACCGGCAATACAATACTCGGGATGGGAAGAGAGGTGATGGCGCAGCCCTTCGCGGAAGAGGGCGTGGGCATGCACGAGAACAATTGATGTGACGCTCACACGCCGCCCCCTCTGTGCTGCCCCCTCCACGCCGCCCTCATATGGGTGGTAGTACCGTACCTCTTGAGGAAACACTTACGAATAGGCCCATTATAGCTGATGGTATGGCATTCTACAAGGGTTGCCACGCCTCTGGCAGGGCCACATCAAAGTCGCCCGCCGACCCTCACCCCTGCCCCTCTCCCGTTCAGGGAGAGGGGGCTGGGGGGTGAGGGGTTAGCCCCTAACGGATACTCATGGGCATCACAATATGGATATAGCCCTCTTGGCCAACCGGCTTAAAGACGCCGGGGCTTTGGGTTGTCTGCGTTTCCAGGGCCACCTGCGCGGTCTTGATCGCAGCGAGGGCATCGGCGAGGTACTTCACATTCAGGGCGATCTGGCCGCCCTCGCCGTGGATCATGCCATCGATCTCGCCGGTATTATCGCCCACCTCGGCGGCGTTAGAACTGATCACCAGGCGACCGGGGCCGAGTTCGCCGCCGGGCTCGATGGTCAGCTTCACCACATTCTGGCTGGAGGTGGCGAAGTACGAGGCCAGCTTCACCGCTTTGGCCAGTTCGGCAGTGTCGAGGATGCTGCGGGTGAGGTACTGGCTCGGGATGATTCGCTCAAAGTCGGGGAACTTGCCGTCGATCAAGCGCGAGACCAGTTCGGTATTATCGGTATGGAAGAGCGCCTGGCTGCCGCCGGGGGTGATCGTCATTGAAATCGTGCCTTCGCTGTCGGCGGCGATACGCGCCAGTTCCATCAGCGATTTGGCCGGGACGATAAACTCCTGGGGCTGATCAACCGGCTCGGGGAGCTGGATGACGCGGGTGGCCAGGCGGAAGCCATCGGCGGCGGCGAAAGTCGCCTTGTTATCGCGCAGGCGCACCAGGACACCGGCCAGTACCGGGCGTGAGTCATCGCTGGCGGCGGCGAAGGCCACCTGGTCAATCGCCTCGCGCAGCGTAGCGGGCGTCAGGCTGACCGTCGGCTGGCGGTCGCTGACCGTTGGGATGGTAGGAAACTCCTCGGCTTCGATACCCTTAATATTGCTGGTGAAGCGAGCGCACTCAACCTTCACCGTTTGCGTGCGCGAGTCGAGGGTGAGGGTGACGCGGTCGTTCGGCAGACCACTGACGACATCGGCAAGGAGTTTCGCGGGCACGGTGATCGCGCCCTCCTCCTGTACCTGCGCGCCAATCCAGTGAGTAATGCCGACATCCAGGTTTGTGGCAGCCAGCTTCAGTCGGCCGCCATCCGTGGCCAGCAGCACATTCGAAAGAACCGGCAGGGTACTCTTGCCGGCCACCGCGTGGCTCACAACCGCGAGTCCACGCTTGAGGTTCTCCTGAAGACATGTCAGCTTCATGGGTACTCCTTAGCCTACAGATGCCCTCAGGGCACCCGCAAACAGAGACGCCCCATGGGGCGTCTGCACACGATAGCATAGAATCTATGTTTCAAAACCCACGTGTTCACCAGCATAAACGTTCATCTGGGGCCACTTCGCCGTTATGCCGCGCCCCGGCGGAAAATCACTCGCAGGGCATCGTCCTCGAAATAGGCGTCCAAGGCGCGCAGCCGGGCGAGGGACTGGGGCAGCACAATCCGGTGGCGGTGCCAGCCCACCGAGATCAGCAGTTCATCCGCGTTCTGGGCGAGGTGTACCTGATCCTCAGAGGCGAAAGGGAGGGGCACGATCAGGTCGTAGCCGTCGCCGGTCTTCTCAACGCGCTGCACCTGACCACGATAGAGGAACACAGCCGGGTCGGTGTCGCCAAAAAGTTTATCAGCCAGGGTGCTGAGCAGTTCAACGCCGACGATCTCGCGGGAGAAATGTGGCGCACGCAGAATGGGTAGCGGCTCGAACATCTCGCTCACCTGGGGCGCGTACTCCTGCTGCATCGCGTACCACGAGGCGAAGTGGCCATCCACATCTGCGGGGAGGATGCGGTTGATCACCACAGCGTCCACGGCGTAGCCAAAGAGGCTGAGGTAGGTGAGCGAGCGCTGGGCCTCGCGGATGACCATCTTCTCCAGGTTCATCACGATGCGTGCGGTGGTCACATTCTGGTCGGTGAGGATCGCACGCACCGCCACCATGGCATCGATTGCCTCCTGAGCGGAGCCAAGCACACTATCATTGACAATCGGCATATCAGTGACGCGCTTGGCGACGGGGCGTACCACCTTGAGCAAGGCGCGGGCAATGGGGAAGAGCCGCGAGATCCACCAGCGCATAATGTCGGGCAGCGAGAGCAGCCGCAGCGTCTCGCCGGTGGGTGCGGCATCAACCACAAGCACATCAAACTTCTGCTCATCGAAATGGCGCTTGATTTGGAGCAGGCTGAACAGTTCTTCGGTGCCGGGAATGACCGAAAGCTCGCCCTGGGCAATCGTCTCGGCACCTTGCCACGCCAGCAAGTCGGACAAATACTTGGAAACCTCGCCCCAGTTTGATTCAAGTTCGTGGAGGGCGTTGATCTCTTGCGCCCAGAGGTTGGGAGCGACAAGCAGTGGCTCAGCGCGTAGCTCGACGCCGAGCGAGTCTCCCAAGGAATGGGCGGCATCGGTGCTGAGTACGATAGTCCGGTAGCCGCGCTGGGCACAACGCAGAGCCGTAGCTGCCGCGACGCTGGTTTTGCCAACCCCACCCTTACCCGTATAGAAGAGAATACGCATCGTTGACACCGTCTCTGTCTGTATCTCAGTCTCTATCTTTTTAACAAGTCCCGACGTGCATATAGTACACGTTGCAGCGCATTTACGCAATTACGGTACGATCCCACCAAGCCTGGACGATAGGCATGCTAGAGCCGTACCAAGGTCGGTCGGGTCGGTTATCGTGGCGCAGGCCAGGGATCACCAGCTTGCGCGAGCCATCGAGTAGGCCGTTTGCGAGGGGTACCACGCCATCGCCCCACTCCGTACCCTCGGCACCGAGCAACCGGTAGCTCTGCCACGCCCCACGCTCGGGCGGTGGGCCGTCGGGTACACCAAAGATACTTTTGCCAATCACGCTGACATAATGTACCGTAGACCAGTAGGCACCGGGGTAGCAGTGCTGCGCGTAGGCGATCTGATTGAGCCCGCCCTGGCGACCAAGGCCCACGGCGCTATGGGGCGTACCCAGGGTGATCAGGGCGTCTACGTGCTGGTGCCCATGATAACAGATGCGGCGCGGGCCGTAGGGCCGATCACCCAGGTAGATCCGGGATAGCACACCGCCGGCGCTGTGGGCCACCAGTGTGACAGCGCGCCCCCCGTGGTCGGCCCTGGCGGCGGCCACAGCCACGGCGAGAATACGCAGCAGCGTGCCGTAGCTGTCGCTGGTCATCACGCCGATCCAGTCGAGCAGATTGATCGGCGCAATCGTCACCGGGCGTCCACTTACCGTGGCCAGGATGGTGCGCAGTTGCTCGTACTGCCGAGGGTTGCTGGCGAACCCGCCGACAATCAGGATGGGGCCGTCGGTGTTGGGTGTGGCTTGGGTAGACATGACCGTATTTTACCGCATCGTAGGGGCGAAGCATCGGCATCAAGCTTCGTGAAGGGGCTGGTGGATACGATCCAGCGATTGCTGACAGCATGATGAGTACCATATCTTATTGTTGATGATACTATTGGCGATGGGCTTTGTCGTATGATCTTCAGCCCTCCTACCGGAGTCAGGATGCAATGACCATCGAAATCATCATGCCCCAACTCGGCGAGAGCGTCACCGAGGGCACTATTGGGCGCTGGTTGAAGCGGCCAGGCGAAACCGTCCAAAAGTACGAGCCACTGTTAGAGATTGTAACCGATAAGGTGGACACCGAACTCCCCTCGCCTGTGTCCGGCACGCTCCTGGATCTGATCGTGGCCGAGGGCGAGACGGTGCGCGTTGGCACACTCCTCGCCCGCATCGCTCCTACGGATATCGGCCCGAGTCCTTTCCTCTCGCCGGTGGTCGCTCGCATGGTGGCCGAACACCACCTCGATCCTGCCCAGATCACCGGCAGCGGCCATAGTGGCCGGGTGACGAAGCAGGACGTCCTGCGCACCATCGCCAACCTGGGGGAGCAGGTGTCTGTGCCCTCAACCCTCAGCCCTCAGCCCTCAGCCCTCAACCCTCAACCCTCAGCCCTCAGCCCTCAGCCCTCGGTTCCTGAGGATACCGAGTTCGTCCCGTTGACCCCCATGCGCCGGAGGATCGCCGAACATATGGAGCGATCCATCCGTACCGCCCCGCATGTTACCGCCGTGATCGAGGTCGATCTGAGCCGCGTGGTCGCCCATCGTGCCGCCAACCGGGATGCCTTCGCGGCCCAGGGTGTGCGCCTGACGTTCACGGCCTACGCTGTCCAGGCTACCCTGGCCGGGCTCCGGGCGGCCCCGCTGCTCAACGCCAGTTTCAGCCCCGAAGGCATCACCCTCCATCGGCGCATGCACATCGGTGTGGCGGTATCGCTCGCTGAAGGGCTGATTGTGCCGGTGCTGCGCGACGCCGATGAGCGAAGTCTGCTCGGCCTCGCCCATGGCGTGAGTGACATCGTTGAGCGCGCCCGTTCACACCGGCTGCGGCCCGATGAAACCCAGGGCGGCACCTTTACATTGACGAACTACGGTAGCACCGGCAGCCTCTTCGCCACCCCCATTATTAACCAACCCCAGTCCGGCATCCTCGGCGTCGGCGCGATGATCAAGCGGCCCGTGGTGGTGAGCGACGGCCCTGTGGACGCCATCGCCATCAAGCCCATGTGCTACCTCTCCCTCACCTTTGATCACCGCGTTGTCGATGGGGCTGTGGGTGACGCCTTCCTCACCGCAGCAAAGCGATTCGTGGAGTCCTATTCATGAATGACAAGGTTCAAACTCGCTTGACAGTCTGCGGTGTTCGTCGTCGCGGCTTCAACCACGTGCGGAGCCGATCAGTGGGCGGAAGCCTGCATTACGAACCTTTGCTCTATTGCGGAGAGTCATATGACTGAACACGTTCCCGGCACGACCCCGCCACCGCTCTGGCCGCTGCCCGAGGATCGTCTGGTGCAGACGCGCCACCAGATGATGGTTAATGGCCAGATTCTGAGCTATACCGCTACCGCTGGCACGGTGGTGATCCGCGAAGAGGCCGAGAAGGCGAGCGACAGTACCTCTGAAGGCGAGAAAGCGCGGGCGACGATCTTCTTTGTGGCTTATACCCGTGATGACGTGGGCGACCTGGGTGCGCGCCCGATCACCTTTGCGTTCAACGGCGGCCCTGGCTCCTCATCGGTTTGGCTGCATATGGGGTTGCTGGGGCCACGCCGCGTGTTGATGGGCGACGCAGGCGGTGTGTTGCCGCCGCCTTACCGCCTGGCCGATAATCAGGACACCCTGCTCGGCACTACCGACCTTGTCTTCATCGACCCGGTGAGTACGGGGTTTAGCCGGGCGGTGCCGGGCGAGTCGGCGAAGCCCTTCCACGGATTCAAGAAGGATATTGAGTCGGTCGGTGACTTCATCCGGCTCTACACGACGCGCTACGGGCGCTGGCTTTCGCCCACGTTTCTGATCGGCGAGAGCTACGGCACGACCCGCGCCGGTGGCCTGGCTGGCTACCTCCAGGATCGCCACGGGCTGTTCCTCAACGGGATCATACTGCTGTCGGCGGCGCTGAATTTCCAGACGCTGGAGTTCGACCCCGGCAATGATCTGCCCTACATCCTGTTTCTGCCTAGCTACGCGGCCACGGCCTTCTACCACCAGCGGCTGTCCGCTGATCTCCAGGCCGATATACGGGCCACCCTGGCGGAGGTGGAGACGTTCGCCCTGGGCGACTACGCCCTGGCCCTGCTGCGCGGCGACACCTTGGCCTCTGCGGTGCGGGCCGATATTGCCGCACGCCTGGCCCGCTACACGGGTTTGAGCCAAGCCTATGTTGAGGGCAGCAATCTGCGCATTCGCGACGACCGCTTTGTGAAGGAGTTGCTGCGTGATCGGGGGCGCACGGTGGGTCGGCTCGACAGTCGCTTTGTCGGGATCGACCGCGACCACGTGGGCGAGCGGGCGGAGCACGACCCGAGCTACAACGCGATCCTTGGTCCGTATAGCGCCGCGCTCAACGCTTATGTGCGCAGTGAGCTAGGCTACGCAAGCGACCTACCTTACGAGATTCTCTCCGAGCGAGTGTATCCGTGGAGCTACGCCCAGCACGAAAATGCGTATGTGGATGTGGGCGAAACCTTGCGTCAGGCGATGAGTCAGAACCCATCGTTGAGGGTGCATATCGCCAGCGGCTACTACGATGTGGCGACACCCTACTTCGCCACCGAACACACGCTCAGCCACATGCAGATCGATTCGAGCTTGCGCTCGAACATAGACCTGAGCTACTACGAGTCCGGCCACATGATGTACATCCACGGGCCATCGAAGGCTCGTCTGTGTGCGCGCTTAGAGGCATTTATGAGCGCGACAAAAGAAGAGGGATAAGAGTGGAAACACCCACTCTTATCCCTCTTCCTTTTTGTGGTGATCCGCTAAGGCATGTCTCAAACCAGCGTGACAATTCAGCGACGAAACGATGACGCGGTGAGGCGCTCCGGATCGCCTCATCGCCTCATCGCCTCATCGCCTCATCGCCTCATCGCAAGACTGTAAAGCTGAATGTGCCCATTTTGAAACATGCCTAAGACGCCCGATGCTTGCGCCCGTGTGCGGGAAGTAGCCCCTTGCGGGCGATCTCGGCGTAGCGCCGGGTTGAGCGTGGGTCGCGGTGGCCGAGGATACGACGGACTACCTGCTCGGGGTAGAAGGCGATCAGTTCAGTGGCGGCCGTGTAGCGCAGGTGATGCAGGGTGTAGCGCGGCTGTTCTTTGCCGTCCACCATGTCGGTCAGGTGCGCGGCCTTGCAGACAAGCACCCAGCGGCGGTGGAGCGTGTCGTAGGAGGCACGGTTTCCGCGAGACGAGCAGAAGAGCGGGGCATCGGGCGACTGATCCGAACCGAGGTCGCGCAGCCAACTGCGCAGTCCGCGCAGACTGCGCGGCATCACGTCGGAGGTGAGGACGACCACGCGCTTGCTGTCGCGTTTGGTATCTTGCACGAGGAGTACCTCGCGGCCAGGCTCAAGGATGACATCGCCGACATTTAGGTTAAGAACCTCATCGGTGCGGACGCCGATCTCGCGCAGCAGGGTGAAAATGAGGCGGTAGGGTTGTGATGCGGTGGCAATGGCGGCGTCGAGGGCGTGGCGCTCAGACTCGCCGACAATCGGTTGGGGCCGATGTTCGGTGTGGTAGCGCCCGCCGATCTGGTTGAGGGGGTTGTAAAGGCAGTAGCCGCGCTCCACGGCCCAGCGAAAGAAACGCCCGAGGCTGGCGATACGTCGATTGGTCGTGCCGGGTTGCTCGTGACGGCTATCAAGAAAAAGCTGAACCTCGCAGATGCTGATCGTCTCAAGCGGCTTGTCTATTGACAGCGCAGCCGTGCGGAGATCGCAACGGTACGATGTAATCGTGTTGGTGCTGAGCCCGTGATCACCCTGGATGTCACTGAGGAATGGCTCCATCTCGCTGGCAATGGTGCGTGTGTACGATGGGGCAGGAGCCCTGTTCGCTGGCATAGAATCCTCCTCTGGGGGGACGCCGTGAACCCGCCGTGGGTGGATATGACATAGGGCTAGGTTTTTTTGCATTATAGCAAAAAGTTCAGCATAATTCTAGTTCTCTCATCAAATATTTGAAGCTTCAGCTATCTTGACATGATGAAGAATTTATTGTCGTTTCGGGATGGATCGGGTATGATAGATATGGTGCGTTTGTGCTGCTATACCGTCGTGTTGGCTCAGACACAGGACGTTCTTCGATTGAACCCTTGTCTTCGCCGATCCAGAAAGGAGAGTATCACCCTGCGCGGCATCCTTACATGTATGCCGCCAGAAACAGAGCCGAAAAAGTGAGAGTGCGTAGAAGAGCAAACAGAGTCAAGATTGTGGAGTTAGAAAAACATGAGCACACCTGCAGAGACGCGCAACGGGATGCGCTGGATTCGTGCCGACCTGCATCTGCATACCCCGGCATCTGAGGATTACGCCGAACCAGAAGTTAGCTACCTCGATATTCTCCAGGAGGCCGAACGTCGCGAGCTTGAGATCATTGCCTTCACCGACCATAACACCGTCCACGGCTACGAGCGATTTCAGCGCGAGATCGATTTTCTTAAGACTCTGGAGATGGGCAATCGGCTCACCGATGAGGAGCAGTTGCGCTTGGCCGAGTACCGTCGGCTCTTGGCGAAGATCAATATCCTGCCTGGATTCGAGTTCACCTCGCATTTCGGCGCTCATATCCTGGGCGTCTTCGCGCCACATCGCCCGCTCATCCTGATTGAGTCAACCCTGCTCCAGCTCGGGGTGTCTGCCGACCATCTGAAGGACGGGATCTGCGGCATCGCCAATACCCGTCACGTCACGGAGGCGTACGAGGTCATTGCCCGCGCCGGTGGTCTGGTGATCGCGCCGCATGTCAATGGCCCCAACGGCGTGATCACCGAAACGCTGCGCATGGGTACGAGCGGTCAGTCGCGCATCGCCGCCACTCAGAACCAGCATCTCCACGTTTTGGAGTTTGTCAACTTCTATACCGACCACGAGAAGTTTACGTCGCCCGGTTTTTATAACGGTAAAGTTGAACACTACGAGCGGCGGATGTTTTGTATTCAAGGCAGTGACGCCCATCGCTTGCGCCGCCTGCCTAGTGCCGACGGTCAGATGCTCCACCGGCATGGCATTGGTGATCGCTATGTGGAACTGCTGCTGCCTGATAACAGCTTCGAGTCGCTGCGGGCGCTGTTTGCCAGCCAGGACTTTGACCGCGTGCGGGTTCCCAAGCGCGATCAGAAGCAGTGGGCGGTGGATGCGGTGCGTTTTAGCGGCTCGACGGATCGCCAGGTGCTGCGGGCGATCAGCCAGGATCCGCAGAGCGCCGGAGATCTCTGGAGCGATGTGGCGGCACTGGCCAACGTCGGCGGCGGCGTGCTGGTGATCGGCTGTGAGCCGGGTGGTCGTGTGGTGGGGGTGGCTCGCCCCGACCAGGCGAGCGAGTCGCTGCGGAAGGGTGTGGCGGAGAAGATTACGCCTGAACCCTACCTCTCATTCGAGCTTATGAGTTATGAGGGCCAGGATGTGATGCGCGTGGAGGTCAAGTCGAACGATCCGCCGCCCTATGTGGGTATCGACGGTACGATCTTTGTCCGCCGTGATGGCGAAACCACCTCGGCCAACCGAAACGAGATCATCCAGCTCTGCCGACGTGCCATTGCCGAGGGAGCCGCGTCGTCCCTTGATAATGGCGAGGATCTCGACCTGCCCCGCTCCGGGGTTGAGATCGTCAGCGGCCAGAAGCGCGGCGGCGTCTGGCTGTATGAGGTGCGCGACCTGCGAACGACCGCCGGGGTTACGCGCGACCGCGCCCAGGGTCTGTGGGCGTATGCGATCAGCCGCTACGAGGATCTGCGCGACGGACGGGTGGATGTGCAGAGCCAGGTGAAGTGGAAGGGTCGCCTGGGCCTGTGGCGAGCCTACCGCCAGGGCAGCCGCACCAAGTACGATCTGGTGCATCGCGACGCGAACGGGGTGATCAGCCACATCTTTTTCGGCGTGAGCGATTGGGGGTTGAGCGAGGGGTGGGAGTCGCTGTTGGGCGAGCGCAGCGGCGAGTCGGTCGAGCAGGAGAGCCAGGTTTTCGAGCAGGATGACGAGGCGGTGCCAACCGGCTCCGAGGATCCGTCTGAACCCACTGCCCCTGAGCCGTCGTCATGGGGCGACCAGCGCATCCGCTGGCGCGGGCGCGGTGGGCTGGCTGCTGCCTACAGCGATGAGCAGGGCGTTCCTCGCTTCGATCTGGTGATGAAGGATAAGGATGGCCCTGGTCAGCAGGAGTATCGCGGCGTGGCGCTGGAGAAGCTTACCGAGGCGTGGCTGAACCTGATCCGGATCGTCCGCCCGCGCACGGGGATCGAGGTGGTGAGCGCCTCACGCGGGGATGACAGCGAGTGGCAGTATGTCTTCCGCAACCTCCGCACCGGCGATGTGAGCGGGGTGCCCTGGCGTCTGCAAGATATTGAACCGGGCACGGTGCGCGAGTACGCGGCGCGCATGTTCCAGCAAGATATACCACTGGACAGGGAGAAGGTGCGCTGGTGGGGCAATATTGGCTACATGCGCCCGATGCGCTCCCAGGTAGACCTGGTTTTCATTGATGAGCAGGGCGAGCAGCACTTTTACTACGCCGCCCGCCGCGAGGAACTCACGGGCGAGTGGCGCGAACTGCTGGAGTTGTACGACGAAGTGTAATTTAAGCAAAGCGGGCCAGGGACGGCGAATCCGTCCCTGGCCCGCTTTTTTTTAGCTTGTGAGCGCGTCGTACTCTTCGGGAAAGTACTTGAGCGTGCTGATCACCGGGTTAGGAGCCGACTGGCCGAGCCCGCAGAGGCTTGTTTCACGCACAAGCTGACAAAGGGCGTGCAGGTGTTCAATGTCCGTGGGGGTGGCGTGGCCGGCGGTGATCTTCTCAAGCAGGCGGTGGATTTGCACGGTGCCCACACGGCAAGGGATACATTTTCCACAGGATTCGTCCATGCAAAATTCCATATAAAACTTGGCCAACTCGACCATATTGGTCGCCTCGTCCATCACCACCATGCCGCCAGAGCCCATGATGGAGCCAACCTTTGCGAGAGACTCGTAATCTACGGGGGTATCGAAGAGGCTGGCCGGGATACAGCCACCCGAAGGGCCGCCGGTCTGCACGGCCTTGACGGTGCCACCATCAGGGGCACCGCCGCCCAGATCCTCCACAATCTCGCGTAGGGTCACACCCATAGGCACCTCGACCAGGCCGGTGTTACAGATCTTGCCGGTGAGGGCGAAGACTTTCGTGCCCTTGCTGGTCTCGGTGCCAATGCTGGAATACCAGGCCGCGCCGCGCTCGATAATCGACGCGATGTTAGCGAAGGTCTCGACATTATTGATCAAAGTTGGCTTGCCCCACAGCCCGCTTTCAGCCGGGTAGGGTGGGCGCGGGCGGGGCTGGCCGCGCCCGCCCTCAATACTCGCGATCAAGGCGGTCTCTTCACCACAGACAAAGGCCCCCGCGCCGACACGGATGTCCACACGGAAATCGAGGGCGCTATCGAAAATCTGGCTGCCGAGCAGACTGTGCTTTTTCGCCTGGATGATCGCCTTCTGGAGTCGCTCGATAGCCAGGGGGTACTCGCCACGCACATAGATGTAGCCCTGGTCGGCACCCACCGCGTAGGCCGCGATGCTCATGCCCTCCAGTACCAAGTGCGGGTCGCTCTCCAACACACTGCGATCCATAAAGGCACCGGGGTCGCCCTCGTCGCCGTTACAGACCACAAACTTACGGTCGCCACGACTCTTCGCAACCGTGGCCCACTTCAGGCCGGTGGGGTAGCCCGCCCCGCCACGACCGCGCAGCCCGCTGCGGGTAATCTCATCGATCACTTCAGCCGGGGTCATTTCGCTAATCGCCCGGTAGAGTGAGCGGTAGCCCCCGGCGGCGATATACTCTTCGATCCGCTCGGGGTCGATCTTGCCGCCGTTCTTGCGCACAATCATATACTGGCGGGCGAAAAAGGGGTGGTTCTTGTCCCCGCGCTGAACAGTACACGCGCCGCCGTGGATTGAGGCCACAATGCTCGGCGCGTCGTCGGGGCGCACGTGTTCGTAGAGTCTATTTTCCGGGTCGATCTCGACCAGCGGCCCGTGGCCGCAAAAGCCCATACAGCCGACGCCGACCACCTCGATCTCGCTCTCTAAGCCAGCCGCCGTGACAGCTTCCTCCAGACGGCGCTTGATCTCGACGGAGTTAGAGGCATGACAACCCAGGGACGTGCAGCAGTGGATACGGATACGCCGACGTCGGTCACGCTCACGTCTAGCGATCTGCTGAAGCTCGTGAAGATCCATCCGGGAGTACCCCCAGTATAGCAATCCTCTGTGAGTCATAAACCTGTCAGATGCGGCCCCATACGCATCAAGATGCCGAAATGTGGTCACTGGCCGCGCCTGACAGGTTTCATAACAGGAATTAGGAGTGCTATATGTAGTGTGCGTATGATCGCGCACAGCGATCATACATGCGATTACGGGTGCGGTTCGTCTTCTGAAGGGCTCGCTTGCAGAGTGAGGAGCCGCGCCGACAGATCCCGAGGTGTAACGTGTCCGACCACCACTCCGTCGACGATGACAGCGGGGGCGATGCCGCAGGCTCCGAAACAGCGCGCACTGGCGAGCGAGAACCTACCATCGGCGGTGGTTTTACCAACGCTCACGCCAATTGCGTCCTCAGCAGCGGCCATCAGGTCGCCCGCGCCGCGCACGTAGCAGGCGGTCCCCAGGCAGATCGTGCAGGTATGATCGCCCTGGGGCGCGAGCGAGAAGAAGTGGTAGAAGGTAGCTACGCCGTAGACGCGGCTTGGCGGTAGGTGAAGGCTGCGTGCGACCGAGGTAAGCAGCGCGGGCGAGAGGAACCCGAACAATTCCTGGGCTTTGTGCAGAACCTCGATCAGTGCGTCTGGACGATACTGGTTCCGCTTCATGGTCGCCTCAAGGATCTTGAAGCGATGATCATCGACGCTGACAGGCGTACGCCGCGTATGCGGCGAGAGAGGAGGTATGTCCATAGCGCTATGTACTCCCTTCACATGACGTGTACTCCGCCTATGGTAGCATGCGTGACAGCGTGGGGCGGAAAGGTTCTGCTACCCCCCGTGAAGTAGTTGCCACAGGGCGTGAGCAAAGTCGCGTGACACCCGCAGCTACAACTCGCTGGCCGCCTACGACGCCCTGGATCGGCTGGCCACCCGTATCAATTCCGAGAACGAGACGACCAGTTACGCCTACAACTGGCAAGGCAACCAGATCGCGCAGACCGACCCTGACGGCGTGGTCACGGCCTACAGCCTGAGCACGGTCACGCAGAACAGCCTGCCGAACACGCCCGCCAGCGCCGACGTGAATGTCGTCACCCACTACACGTATGACGCCGCCGGGAACATGACCGACGGCGCGATCCGTCTGCTCGACATGACCGACCGCCTGCTGAAGGATCTGGCCCACCGCGACGACGATCACCGCGCCGCGCCCAAGGCCGAGATCGTGGCCCGCGCCATCGCCGCCCTGCGCGCCGAAGTGACGGCCCAGCAGACCAGCGGGGCTATCGCGCACGATCACGTCGCCACCAGCCTACTTGGTCGGCTGTTCCTGGCCGATGCCGCCAACCAGCGGACGATCCGCATCGTGGAGGCCCAGACCTACATCTACGACGCCAACGGCAACCGCGTGAACCGCGTGCGCCTCGGCCACGGCGAGTCGGACATTCAGGGGGTGGACTACGCCTACGACGCGGAAAACCGGCTGGTGACGGCCCAGGACTACTACGGCAACGCGCACGGCGACCGCGCCAACGGCGGCATCATCAGCATGGCCTACGACGGCGAGGGCCGCCGGTTGGTCAAGACCTACGAGGCGCACCAGGACGACGACGGCGACGAGCGTGGCGATGATGGACGCACGCGCATCCAGACCGGCGGCGACAACGGCCACGAGGAGAGCGACCAGACACGGGTGGAGTACGTCTTCGACGGGCTGCTGCCCATTGCCGAGTACCCGATCACGCATGAGCGCCCAGACACCCGCTCGGACAAGAGCCGGGACGACAGCCACGCCGCGCCCGCCGAGAACGCCCACACCAACTACTACCGTGGCGACCAGGGCCGCATCCTGGAGCAGGCCACGTTCGGCGGTGAGGAGAAAGGCCAGACATCCTGGTACCACTACGACGGGCTAGGCTCAGTCAGCACCCTGACCCAGCGCAGCGGTGAGCGAAGCACCACCTGTACCTACGCATCCTACGGCCAGCCCAAGAGCCAGGGCAGCGACTCCAGCAAGGCAGGCACCCACTACACCTTCACCGGCCAGTCCTGGGACAGCACCACCGGCCTGTACGAATTCTACGCCCGCCCCTACGACCCGGCCACGGGGACGTGGTTGACGCAGGATCCGTATCGGGGGCAGGTGAGCCAGCCTGCGACGCTGCATCGGTATGGGTATGTGGGGGGGAACCCGGTTAACTATGTTGACTGGATGGGATTCGTTGCAGAGATGTCTGAAGCAGACAAAAAGATTGCAGACAAAAAGATTTATGATGAACTTCAAAATCAGATTAGTGCAGACGTAGATAATTTGAAGAAAGTATGGAAGGATGAACAGATACAATGTGTCATTTGGGTAACACAGCGTCGTCAATCACTCGGTTCAAAGGAACGTTTGGCCCCGATAGGTAATAATACAGCTAGTATTGCAATATATAAGCAACATTATGTTGGAACAACATTGATTGATGGGTCACTAGAGACGCAGATTACGCCGGGTGATGCAATTGTCACTGATGGGCATATTGTTGTGGTTGAGAGGGTCGAAGATGCTAGAGTTTGGATTAGCGAATCCAACTATCCTACAGGTAGCGGGCCGAGAGTGAATCCTACACCCATAACGACAGAAAAACTTTATGATGATAATCAAGCTGGTAATAATTTCATCATATCACTAGATGAAGAGAGGTATGACGATAAAGAACCAAACATGTTCAAATTCGCGTCATATTTTGTGTTAGAATATTACTTGAAAACGATATCGTCCTTTGGTGACTTTGGGCAATCTCCATAACTAACCTTCGAGAGTATAGGCATTGGAATACTCAATCTTGCCTGAAAGTGGTAGAGCGTGACCTGTAGCTGCAACAAAAGGGTCAGGATGTAGGAGACTCTGGCAGCAGTACGCCTTCCGCCTCCACCTCGCGTGTAAGGTCGGCCAAGGTACGTCGTGATCGGTGTTGCCCAGTACGGCGCTCAAGGCAGGCTTGGAAGGGCAACCTGTTGCGAAGCTGTGCAACCTTCCTGGTCGAAATTGTCAGCCTCAGCCAGCAGGTACGCTTTTCCATTCACATCCACCACCCCGCTTCGCGTCAATCGTGATCCAACCGTCCGCCCCAATGCTACAATGATCCCAATAACACACTGGCGCGAAAAAAAGAGGGAGGCGCTGCGATGACCACCGTTCAGCTTGACTTACCCAATGATCTGTTTGATCTCCCCAACCAGACCACCGAGAGTCTGCGCGTGTTAGCGCGTGAGGCGCTGCTGGTTCGATTATACGATCAAGGGGTGATCTCCTCTGGGTGGGCTGCACAGACACTCGGGGTGTCACGATATGCGTTTCTCGATCTTCTGGGAACCTACCGCGTCTCGGAGTTTGAGGAACCTATGGATGTAGCGGATGAGGCCCAGTATGCCTGAGCGCCCGGTTGTCTGCAACACCAGCCCCTTGATCAAACTTGCCGGGGTGGGGCTTCTCAATCTCTTGCCGCAGATCTACGGCACCATCTGGGTTCCTGAGATCGTGCGTGACGAATATCTCACTGGCGCGACTGCCCCAACCCCTGATCTGACCACCTTCCTCTGGCTTGTCTTCCATCAGGTGACTATTGCACCAACCTTGCAGGCGTTGTCAGGCTTTGGGGCTGGGGAAGCAGCCGCCATTACTCTCGCAGAAGCATCGCATGCCCGCATCATCTTGCTTGATGATAAGCGGGCGCGACGAGTCGCTCATGATCGCGGTCTGACTGTTGTCGGTACGCTGGGTGTATTAGTGCGTGCCAAACAACAAGGTTATCTGACTACCCTGCGCCCGGTTCTGACCACGATGATGGCGCAAGGTCGCTACAGTAGGATTGCTATAATCGGCAAGAATCCGTCACTCATGCGCAGGTTGCGCATCAGAAGCATTCGTTTGCTGCTCCACTTCGTCTCGTTTGCGCTCAAACTCCTCTAAGGAGATCCCGCCCTGCTCCTGGGCGCGTTCCGTCAAAAATGCCATAAACTTCTCGCTTTGGCCAAGCAGCGCCACTTCCTGCGCGAAAGAATCCTCCGGTTCGAGAACGAGGCGCTTCCCATCGGGGCGCACGATGATGACGGTGTCTTGATCGACCGCATCCAAAATCTCGTCGAGTGAGATGGTACGTTTTCGGAGATCGAGTGTGATCATAGGTCTACCTCCTTGCCCCGGATATACAGTTTATTGTGAACTTTATGGCCGACTGCGACGACGAAGATCATTGCCCCATGCAGTTCATAAAAGACACGATAGATATCAATGCGCAATTCCCACGGTGCGAGAGTATTTAGCCGCAATTGTTTCTTTCGGTTACTCGCGACATCGGGCTGGGCGAGAAGATGTATCTTTATTCCTGAAATAATCGTTCGTTGTTCGTTCACTCGATAATACAGAATATCTCCTTCTGCAGTTGGCTTGATGATGATCGTGAACGGCATCGGCTATCTGTCCTCGTGTAGGCTGTATGCGTTGGAATTGTAACCCGGTAGCGTAAACCCCGGATAACCGGCTTCCCGTGACAAATCTCCGGGTTCATCGTGATCCGGCTGAGTAATGATGGCATCCTGTCTCCCTCTGCTCTTCGCATATTCATGCCGCTTTATCCGACAGTGGGTAGATCGCATCCGAGCGCAAGACATCAGCAGCATAGGCAAAGGCCGCAAACACCGCCTCGCGGGTAAGTTTGGGGTACGCGTCAAGCAGTTGGTCGAGCGTTTCGCCCGCAGCGAATGTGTCGAGGATAGACTCGACCGTGATACGGGTTCCGGCAATCACCGGCTTGCCCATCATCATCGCTGGATCTATCGTGATAGCTGCATGTTTCATCAGTACCTCCTCGAAGCTATTGTAGCACCGCGCCGGTTCGCGTCGGTTCGCTTCATCCGCCCCGCTACGCATCTCTCGTGAACCAAACATTCGCCCCAATGCTACAATGATCCCAGTATCACACCAGCTCAGAGAAGGAGGATTCTGAGATGTCCACCGTTCAGCTTGACTTACCCAATGATCTACTAGAGTTGCCGAACCAGACCACCGCGTCTCAGAGGTTGATGAGCAGATGGATGTTGTTGACGAGGCGCGGAATGGCTGCGCATCCCTCCACCGCTAGCACAGATAGCACGGATAGACTCTGCTACAATGAATGATCGTACGCGCCACACATAGGCACACCCTGTCGATAGTGGACAAACCCAAACCGTCAGCGGCAAGCGCCGACTCCTGAGGTAGCGATGAGTGAACGATTAAGCCTGGAATTGCCCGATACCGTTATGCGGAGCGCCCGTGCGGTGGCGAGCCAGACCAATCGGCAGATCGAAGCGGTGGTGATCGAGTGGCTTGAGCGTGCCACCACAACGATACCCGTTGATCAACTGCCTGATGATCAGGTGCTGGCCTTGCGCGATCAGCAGATGAGTGAGGCGGAACAGCACGAGTTGAGCGACCTGCTGGAGCAGCAACGTGAAGGGGCACTTACCTCAACGGGTCGGCAGCGGCTTGATGCGTTGTTGCACACCTATCGTATCGGGATGGTGCGCAAGGCCCAGGCGCTCAATGTTGCGGTCGAGCGTGGACTCCAGCCGCCGCTCCAAAATTGAGATGGCACGCCGGGTTATTCCTACTGAACGAGCGCAGCGTGTCCGCATATCGCAATCCTCTTGGGGTTGTTGTGTGGAGTCAAGGCTTTAGCCGGATAAGGCCGCCTAAAGGCTCGACTCCTTTTCATAACCAATTTAGGATTGCTATAGCAGCGGCGAATCGCTGTGGATACTGTCTGAGTCCTCAGCACTTGGTTATGGCTCGCCTGGAGATTGAGCATATTGTCCCGCTCGCCAGCGGTGGCACTGATGACGAGGCAAATCTCTGGCTGGCTTGCCCGATCTGCAATGGCCATAAAAGCGACAAGACGCACGCACCTGATCCAGAAACTGGTGCGCTGGTACCACTGTTCAACCCGCGTGTTCACGCATGGGCTGAGCATTTCCAATGGATCGATGGCGGTCTCAGGATCGTCGGACTGACACCCATTGGGCGCATCACGGTTCGTGCGCTGCATCTCAGCGATGACCCGGATGCCATCACGGTGCGGAGTTACTGGATTCTGGCCGGATGGCATCCTCCCCAAACATAGATCTGCACCTACGACTTCACCTGGCTCAGGCGCAGCGCATACGCTAACACGGCAAGCAGATCTTCCTGCTCAAGATCCTCATAGTCGGCAAGAATTTCTGAGATCGACATGCCAGCGCTCAGAAGTTCAAGCATTGACTTGACGGGGTAGCGTAAGCCCCGGATAACCGGCTTGTGGTCAACCAACACTTCCGTCCGCTTTCACCTCCCCCGCACTCCAAAATCGGGTACACTCTCAGCAGGCCAAAGAGCATGGGTAGGAGGGGCTATGACAACCGGGAGCGAGGCACTGCAATCCGTCCAGTTTGTCACCGTGAAGGGCAAGCGGCTGGCCGTCCTGAGCGCGGACGACTGGGAGGCGTTGATCGAGTGGTTGGAAACCATTGAGGATGTTGCTATCGCCAAGGAGGCGTTCGCTCGCCTAAAAGCTGCTGGCGGAGATCGCGCCAAGGCAGGCTGGCTCAAGTGGTCAGATGTCGCGGATGATCTTGTATGAGCGGGTACGCGATCTTCATCACCCTTCGGGCCTGGGATGAAATGAAGGCACTCCCTGTCCGTCGTCGCCAAGGGGATTATTCAGCAAGAGATTCTGGCGGCGCAGCGCCTTCCGCATCTACCTCGCGTGCAAGGTCGGCCAATGCCCGCCATGGGCGGTGGTGCCCGGTACGACCCTCAAGAAAGGCTTGGAAGGGCAAACTGTTGCGAAGCTGTTCAACCTCCTGGTCGAAGTCGTCAGCCTCAGCCAGCAGGTACTCCTTTCCATTCGGTGCAAGCAGCATCACCGGGCCATCCTGCACTAATGTGAGCAGCTGTGCCAGATCAACCGGGTGTTCGACAAGATCAATCCGCTTCATAGGTTGACCACCTTTCCCTGATCGTAGAGCATGTTATGCTCTTTATGGTCGACCGAGACGATCAGAACTATCGCGTAATCATCGGATAGTATAGCACTTCCGTTTGCCTCATGGCACCCGCCACGTCCCCTCGCATTCGCGTCTTCCGCCCCGCTTCGTAACGCCCGCACTTCCCCTTGCCCCTGTGTACAACTGTGCATATAATGAACGTCTATGAACTACGTCTGGAACCCAGAGAAAGCGCGTTTCAACCGCGAGAAGCATGGCATCAGGTTTGCTGATGCAGTTGCGGTGCTTGAGGATGTGCTTGCACTGACGATTCCAGATCACCACGCCGACGAGGATCGCTTTATCACCATCGGCGAAGATGCCTTCGGGCAGATCCTCGTCGTTGTGTACACCTATCGCGGCGAAGACACCATCCGCATGATCTCAGCACGAGTGGCGACCCGGCAGGAGCGCCGGATGTATCGGGAAGGAGCCGACGATGACACCTGACGACATCGAGAAGGAGTACGATTTCACTGCAGGCACCCGTGGCCCGGTGGCCTCGCTGCCCGGCGGGAAAGCTCGGATCACTATTCGCATTGACGAAGAGATCATCGAGTGGTTTCGCCAGCAGGTTGAGCAACAGGGCGGCGGGAACTATCAGACGCTGATGAATACCGCCTTGCGCGACTATATCAGCCACCACTCCCTGGAAGATCTGCTGCGGCGGGTCGTGCGCGAGGAACTCCAGAAGAACGTATGAGTTACAGGATGCCCACATGCTAAAGTTAGCGACTCACAACCTCTATAGATGCGGCCCCAAAGATTACTCCGCCTGGGCACGCGATCTCGCCGTCCTCGACCCGGATATCCTGTTGCTCCAGGAGAGTAGTGAACCAGCCCTCTACGTGGGGAACCTCCCGCCCGAGCGACACGCGCAGGTACACAGCGCGATCTGGGCGCAGGCGGCGACAAATTACTGGGGCAGCGCGATCTACCTGAAGCAAGGTTCATCCGTAGAGATGTCGCTTCCCGCCGAACTGCGCGGCTGGGTGGTCGGTGCCGAGGTGCGTGATCTTGCCTGGCACCCTGCATCCCCCGGCCCGCTGTGCGTCTTCTCCATCCACGCGCCGACCCGCGTTTCGCGTGACTATGAGGGCGAGGTCAACGCCGCGCTCGACGCCATCGCTTCGCTGGCGACAGGCCACGCCGTGATCATCGGCGGGGACTTCAACGTTACGGTGAGCGCACGGCACGGTGCGGAGGAGCGGAGGAATACGCTAGGCGAACGAGCCATTCACCGTCGGCTCCGTGATGAGTTCGGCTTGATCAACTGCTGGCAGGCGATTCATCCTGACGAGGCTCTGTCCCAAACATACCGCCACTTTTTTAGCGACAACCCACAGCCTTTCCATATTGATGGCCTGTTTGTCCCGGCAGCGTGGCAACCATTCCTGAAGAGTTGCGAGGTCGCCAATGGCCCGACGTGGCGTGGGACAGTAAACCACCACCCGCCTAAAGGCGGGGGCTTTGCTCTTGGCGCTACCGACGAGTCGGCATCCGAGCAGTACGGCACGTTTACGGGTGCCCTGCCGGGCGAACCCGGCAGCGGGTGCATCGGCCAACGCCTACGACCTTCACCCTTTTACCCGCCGGAGGCTTCCCCGGCGGAACCTG
>CAIRFY010000222.1 GCA_903877945.1 uncultured Oscillochloris sp.
CTTTACAGTTTGGTGATGAGGCGAGGATGCGACGAGGCGATGCTATCGCATCCTCGCCTCATCGCGTCCCCGCCACACTGTAAAGCTGTTCTGAACCATGTCTAAATGCTATACTTCAACGACGATCTTCCTTCAACTCAGGCGCATCAAACACTAGAAATGATGGATGAATCTCATGATCTCTTTTCGCCATTCCTGGCGACGTGCGGCCTGGGCCGCGATCCTGCTTCCGCTCACCTTCGTTCTCGCTGCCTGCGGCGGGGGTACTCCGCCCACCACCCAGAGCCTGACACGTGCGCCCGTGACTCCGTCGGCGAAGACCGCGCAGCCTAGTACTGCGCCCGCCGTCGCCACGGACGCGCCCGCCGTCGCCACGGACACGCCCGCGATGCCCAGCCGGTCGCCGATCTCGCCCACCGAGACGTTGGCTCCGCAACCGCCCACCACCGTTGCTACGCACACCGCTGCGCCCGCCATCAAGAACAATCCGCTGCCGGCCCCGGTCTATTTCAGCGCCGTCGGCACCGGCCAAATCATGCGTATGGAGCGCGATGGGCGGACGATCTCCCAGATCACTTTTGAGTCCCAGATGCTGCTTGGCTTCGATGTGGCCGTCGATGTGGGGACGATTACCTATGTGATGGGCGAGGGTGCCAACGCCACTCTGGTAGCTCTCGACGGCGGCGGGCGGCGTGAATTGCTCTCCGGTCGCGTAAGCACGCCTAAGATCAGCCCCGATGGGCGTACTGTCGTCTTCCGCGTCGATGCCCCCACTCCAGGGCAGGCCGCAGGTGCGGGAGCGCTCAGCAGCGGGGTCTGGTCGATCCCGTCCAGCGGTGGTCGCCCGAGCATTGTACAGGCCGACGATAGTCTGGAGGGACAGGGGACTCCTGATGGTACCGCCTGGAGCTACACGCCCGTCGGCTACAACAAGAGCGGCCAGCGGCTGTTGCTCTGGGCCTATAACACCGCCGGGCCGGGCATCCCCGGCGGCGAGTTGATCGTCCTTAACCTCAGCGGCACCGCGCCCGTCCGCACAAGTACCTGCTGCGAGGACGCAGCCTGGAGCGTGGATGGCTCGGCGATCACGATCTCTGGCGGCGGCCCTGGCCCTGACCAGCGCTACGGGCTCTACCGAATCGACGCGGCTACCGGCGCTGAGCGGGCGCTGATCGCCCAGGGCGACACGAGCTATCCCCTCGTCACTGGCGCCCGCCAACTTCTCGACGGCGAGGTCTACGCCTTCTACCAAAAGGTTTCAGGCGATGTCTTTAGCTGGGACACGCCTTTTACGCCGCAGATGGTGCGGGTCGCTGCCGATGGGACGATTACCCGACTGCGCCAGGACAGCTACCAACTCGGCGGGATTCTCTGGCGCGAGGACGCCAGCGGCGCGCTCATCGTCAGGGCGGGCATCACCAATGGCGAGGCTTTGACCGAGACAATGCTCTGGCTCGACGCCAGCGGGTCGGCGGCGGTGAATACCCGTGCGGTTGGCTTCTTTCCGCGCTGGGCCGACAGCATGCGCCCGCTCTACGAGGGCGACTGCACGCTGCTCCCAGAGATCGCCTGGCAACCGCCGCAGACGCGGGCGTTCTCAGCGGGCGTGGCTGATCTCCAGGGTCGCCTGAATGCCAGCGGTCAAAGCGCGGGTACGCCCGATGGATTCTTTGGCGACCAGACCCGCACCGCCCTGCGTATGTTCCAAATGGGCCATGAACTCCCGCTCAACGACTCGCTCAACTGCGCAACATGGCAAGCCCTGCTCGGAAGGTAGCCGAGGGGTTTCGGCCCCAATACTTTTCGAATTAAGGGATCTGCCGCCGGACGGCCCTCACCCCCCAGCCCCCTCTCCCTGAGCGGGAGAGGGGGAGTCGGATGCGTCCTGGTGCGGAATCTCCCCTCTCCCCGTGAGGGAGAGGGGGCCGACTTTGCAACAGATCAGTGGGTGACGTAGCCCTTACCCACGATCAATGTTTGGTACAATACCTACGTACCCCGGCACAAAGAAAGAGAGTCTGATGACATTCACGCATGGCTTTACGCTTGTCCGCGACGAGCATGTTGCCGAGTTGAACACCCGCGCCCGGATCTATCGCCACGCGAAGACCGGAGCCGAGTTACTCTCGCTCAACAATGATGATGAGAATAAATGTTTCGGCATCACCTTCCGCACCCCGCCCACGGACTCCACCGGCATCGCCCACATCCTTGAACACTCGGTTCTCTGCGGCTCGCGCAAGTACCCGGTCAAAGAACCCTTCGTCGAACTGATGAAGAGTTCGCTAAAAACCTTCCTCAACGCCTTCACGTACCCGGATAAGACCTGTTACCCGGTGGCGTCCACCAACTTGCAAGACTTCTACAACCTGGTGGATGTCTACCTCGACGCGGTCTTCTTCCCGCTGATCACCCCGGAAATCCTCAAGCAGGAGGGCTGGCACTACGAACTGGAGCAGAAGAGTGACCCGCTGATCTTCAAGGGGGTGGTCTTTAACGAGATGAAGGGAGCCTACTCGTCGCCCGATAGCGCACTCGGACGTTTTGCCCAGCAGTCGCTCTTCCCCGACACCACCTACGGTCACTCGTCGGGCGGCGATCCAAAGGCGATCCCTGACCTGACCTACGAACAGTTCAAAACCTTTCACGCCACGCTCTATCACCCGTCGAACGGGCGGATCTTTTTTTACGGCGACGACCCGGAGGACGAGCGGCTGCGCCTGTTGGATGTCTATCTGAGCCAGTTCGAGCTCATTACGCCGCCCTCGCAGATCGGTATTCAGGCCAGCTTTGACGCCCCGCGTAGCTTCGAACACACCTACAGTTCTGATGACGATAGCGGCAAGAAGGGCATGGTCGCGCTCAACTGGCTGATCGGCGTCGAGCCGGACATGCAGCGGGTTCTAACCATCGACCTGCTCAGCTATATTTTGCTCGGCAACGCCGGTGCGCCTCTGCGCAAAACCCTGATCGACTCGGGGCTTGGCGAAGATCTGACCGGCGGCGGCTACAACGATGGCCTGCTCCAGCACACCTTCTCGGTTGGGATGAAGGGGATTGACCCCACTGATGCCACCAAGGTCGAGGAGTTGATCCTGCGCACCCTGGGCGATCTGGCCGAGCAGGGCATCGACGCTGACACGATCACCGCCGCCCTGAATACGTTTGAGTTCAGCATGCGCGAGAACAACACCGGCTCCTTCCCGCGTGGCCTGAGCCTGATGCTACGTGCCTTAGGTACCTGGCTGTATGACGGCGATCCACTCGCCCCGTTGCGCTTTGAGGCTCCTATGGCCGCCATCCGCGCCGCCCTCGATGGCGGAGAGCGACTCTTCGAGAACCTCATCCGCAGTATCCTGCTCGACAATTCGCACCGCACCCGTGTCCTCTTGCGACCCGACCCGGCCCAGGCCGAGCGGGAGGACGCCGAGGAGCGCGCCCGCCTCGATGCCACCCGTGCCGCGATGAGCGACGCGGATCTGGAGGCGGCGCTCGCCGAAACCCACGCGCTCAAGGAGATGCAGGAGCGGGCCGACCCGCCCGAGGAACTGGCCAAGATCCCCACCCTGACTCTAGCCGACATCGAGCGCCAGGGTAAGAGCATCCCCACCGCAGCGCATACCCTCCACGGTGCCACCGTCCTCCACCACGATCTCTTCACTAATGGGATTGTCTACCTGACCCTGGCCTTTGACCTGAAGGTACTCCCGGTGGAGTTGCTGCCCTACGTACCGCTCTTTGGCCGCGCCCTTACCGAGATGGGCACCGATCACGAGGACTTCGTCAAGCTGCTCCAACGCATTGGTCGCGACACCGGCGGCATCGGCGCAGGGCCAAGTACCGCCACCAAAATTAATGGCGGCGCGGCCATTGGCTACCTGATGGTCTCGGGTAAATCGACCCTCGACCAGACCGGGGCGATGCTCTCCATCCTGCGTGACATCCTGCTGACGGTGAAACTCGACAACCACGAGCGCTTTAAGCAGATGGTGCTGCGTTCGAAGGCGGGCCGCGAGTCGAGCCTGGTGCCGAGCGGCCACGGCTATGCCCGCCAGCGCCTCGCCGCGCACCTCAGCCCCGCCGACTGGGTGGACGAGCAGATGAGCGGGATCGACGGCCTCTTTTTTATCCGCGAGCTAGAGCGGCGCATCGACAGCGACTGGCCCGGTGTCCTGGCCGACTTGGAGCGCGTGCGCCAGTATCTCATTGATCGCAGCGGGATGCTGGTCAACGTCACACTGGACGCGGCGGGCTACGCGGCCCTGGCCCCGCAGCTCAGCGACTTTCTGGCCGAGTTGCCCGCCGCCGAACACACCCCGGCGACCTGGGGCGTGGCCCCGGACGGCCCCTTCGAGGGGCTGACGATTCCGGCGAAGGTGAACTACGTGGCTAAGGGTGCCAACCTCTACAATCTGGGGATCGCTCCGGGCGGATCGGCGATGGTCGCCGTGAAGCTGCTTAACACCGCCTGGCTCTGGGAGAAGGTGCGCGTGCAGGGTGGAGCCTACGGTGGGTTCTGCGGGTTCAACCGCAACACGGGCGTGTTCACCTACACCTCGTACCGCGACCCGAACCTCCTGGCGACCTTGGACATCTACGACCGCACGGGCGATTTCTTGCGCGGCCTGGCTCTGGATAAGGTGGCCCTGGAGCGGGCGATCATCGGCACGATCAGCGACATCGACAGCTACCAACTTCCCGACGCCAAGGGAGGCACGGCCATGTGGCGGCACCTGCTGGGTGCCACCGACGACTACCGCCAGCAACTCCGCGAGCAGGTTCTCGATACCAGCGAGGCCGACCTGAAGGCGTTCGCCGACGCCGTAGACGCCGTGCGCGAACACGGGATCATTGCCGTGGTCGGGTCAGCCGAGGCGATTGAGGCGGCGAATACGGATCGCCCTGGGTTGTTGACACCCATCCGTGTGTTGTAGGAACGCAGGAGCGCCCTAGCTCCCGCAGAAGTAACGCTGTGAGGCGTCCTGTCATTCTGAGCGAAGACAAGGTTTCACGTGCCCAATTTTACATGACAGTCTCATACGGCCCTCACCCCCCAGCCCCCTCTCCCTGAGCGGGAGAGGGGGGGACATTCCTCACCAAGAAGGGGGATCTACTCCCCTCGCCCCATGAGGGAGAGGGGCTGGGGGTGAGGGCTGCCCGGCGACAAACTGTAAAGTATCCGCGAACC
>CAIRFY010000223.1 GCA_903877945.1 uncultured Oscillochloris sp.
GGCATCCGTATCGCCCGCCGGGACGCTTCGCTTCGCTCAGCGTGACATGACGCTGGGATACTTAAAAATTTCCATGTCCCTTCAACATGCGATCTGTGATGAGCAACGCCACATTTTTTGCATTTTGCATTTTGCATTTTGAGAGTATAATCGAAGGGAGCAACATCCAACATGCGATCTGTGATGAGCAACGCCACATTTTGCATTTTGCATTTTGCATTTTGAATTCATATGCTTGATCTCAGTCAGATTCGTGCAGTGCTGTTCGATATGGACGGGGTACTCTACCGGGGCAAGCAGGTGCTGCCGGGGGTGCATGATCTGCTGACGTTTCTGGATGCGCGTGGCATTGGCTACGCCTGCATCACCAACAACGCCTCGATGACGCCGGGGCAGTATGAGGACAAACTGGCTGAGATGGGCGTCGCCATGCCGACCCAGCGGGTACTCACCTCGGCCCTGGTCACCGCCCGCTACCTGCGTGGGGCCTACCCGCATGGCACCCGCGTCCTTGTCGTGGGTATGCGCGGTCTGCGCGAGGCGATCTTTGGTGACGGCCACTTTGTTGAGGATCTCAGCTCCCCGGAACTGGTGGTGCAGGGTGTCGATTTTGAGCTAACCTACACGACCTTGAAGGACGCGACTAGCGCCATCCGGCGCGGGGCGCGCTATGTGGCGACCAACCCCGACAGAACCTTTCCTTCGGAAGAGGGGTTGGTTCCAGGCGCGGGCGCGATTATGGCTGCTCTGGTGGCGGCCACCGATGTGACGCCCTTGGTGATTGGCAAGCCCGCGCCGACGATGTTCCTGGTGGCGGCTGAGATGCTCGGGGTCGAACCACAGCACACCCTGATGATCGGCGACCGACTTGATACGGATATTGCCGGGGCGAACAGCGCCGGTATGCCCAGCGCCCTGGTACTCACCGGTGTCTCCCAGCGCGAGGACGTTGGCCTCGGCCCCGACCTCCCCGCCATGATTATCACTGACCTCCCCGAGTTGTTGGAGGCGTGGCGCGATATTTCCTGATTTTTATGGTTACATCTCTGCCACCTCTGCCGCTCCTGGCCGTCTACGACCGGGTACGCGCTTACGATGTCCTCCGTAGCTGGACGGCCCAGAGCCTGCGCGACGCGCTACGCGGCGGGCACTTTGGTTCTACCCTTTCCCCCGCCGACCGCGCCGAGCTTGATGCCCTGCTCACCGCATGGGTTCAGCGCGCCCTTGGTGGGGTGTTCCTGCGTGATGCGCTGCTTGTGGATGGACAGCGCGGCCCGCAGGTTTTCGGCCTGATCTGCGCTGGCCTCACCCGCACCCGTGCTACGCTGCATGCCGACCTGGCCGCTCTGCTGCGCTCGCGTGGAACGGGCGATGTGACGCCTACGGATCTGACTGACCTGATCATCCGTGACCCATCGCTGGTGCGGTTGGCTGCGCTGGCCGCACACGAGGGTCTCGCTCTGGTTCTGCTTGATCAGCCCACTGGCTACCCGCTCCCTACTGACCTGGACGATCTGCTGCCCATCCAATCCGCCACGCATCCCTCTTCCGATGAGGTGTTTACGCCTCCGAGCGGATTACGCAAGGCCGTCGCTGTCTGCCTAGCAGTGGGTGGCATGGCTCTGATGATCATCCCGATGCTTGGCGGATTTA
>CAIRFY010000224.1 GCA_903877945.1 uncultured Oscillochloris sp.
GGGGTGAGGGTCGGAGGGTGACTTTGCACACGCCCTGATCTGACTGATCATAGATCTTGACAAAAGCCATCGCCTTGGGTACTATAGTGAACGGTTAGCACTCGCATACCGAGAGTGCTAACCGCTCATCACGTTAGTAAGCAAACCTTGTAATGGAGGAATACGTAGCTATGGCAGATTTCCGTATTCGGCCGCTCGGCGACCGTGTCGTACTCAAGCCGGCTGACCGCGAAGAGAAGACGAGGACGGGCATTTTCCTGCCCGACACCGCAACCAAGGAGCGCCCCATGGAGGGCACGATCCTGGCCGTCGGCGAGGGCCGCCGCGATGATAGCGGCAAGCTCATCCCAATGCAGGTATCGGTCGGCGACAAGGTGCTCTTCGCGAAGTACAGCGGCACCGAGTTCAAGGTCGAAGAGGTTGAGTACCTTATCCTGGCCGAGAAGGACATCCTGGGCATCATCCAGGGCTAGTTGAACTCTGAGGATCTCCGTATTCTCACGGCTCGGCTCCCTGTTTCTTACTTTTTGCACTTACTGGAGGATAGAGAACACATATGGCGAAGCAGCTTCAGTTCAATGAGGAGGCCCGTCGCTCCCTCAAGCGTGGCGTCGATATTGTTGCCGATGCCGTGAAGACGACCCTTGGCCCCCGTGGTCGCAACGTGGCCATCGACAAGAAGTTCGGATCCCCCACCGTTACCCACGACGGCGTGACCGTGGCCAAGGAGATCGAACTCAAGGATCCCTTTGAGAATATGGGTGCCCAACTTCTCAAGGAGGCAGCCACCAAGACCAATGACGTAGCTGGCGATGGCACCACCACCGCTACCGTCCTGGCTCAGGCGATTGTCACCGAGGGTCTGAAGGTTGTCGCCGCTGGTGCCAACGCCATGCTGCTCAAGCGCGGCCTCGATAAGGGTGCCGAAGTCCTCGTCGCCGCTATCCGCGCCAGCGCCACCCCCGTGCGCGACCGCGCTGACATCGCGCATGTGGCCACCAACTCGGCTGCCGATACCGAGATCGGCGAGCTGATCGCCGAGGTGATGGAGAAGGTCGGTAAGGACGGCGTGATTACGGTCGAGGAGTCCAAGGGTGTCGCCTTTGAGAAGGAATACACCGAGGGCATGCAGATCGACCGTGGCTACATCTCCGGCTACATGGTCACCAGCGTAGAGCGCCAGGAAGCCGAGCTGGAAGATCCGGTCATCCTGATCACCGACAAGAAGATCAGCAGCATCCAGGAGATCCTGCCGGTGCTGGAGAAGGTTCTCCAGGTTACGAAGAACTTCGTGATCATCGCCGAGGATGTGGACGGCGAGGCTCTGGCCACCCTGGTGGTCAACAAGCTGCGCGGCACAATCAACGTGCTGGCGATTAAGGCTCCTGGCTTCGGCGACCGCCGCAAGGCCATGCTCCAGGACATCGCCATCCTCACCGGCGGCACGGTGATCTCTGAGGAGATCGGCCGCAAGCTGGACAGCGCGACCGTTGAGGATCTGGGCCGCGCCCGCAAGGTTGTCTCCACCAAGGACGACACCACGTTCGTCGAGGGCAAGGGCGATGAGGCGGCGATCAAGGCCCGCATCGACCAGATCCGCTCCCAGATCGAGTCCTCCACCAGCGACTTCGACCGCGAGAAGCTCCAGGAGCGCCTGGCCAAGCTGGCGGGCGGCGTGGCAGTGATCAAGGTCGGCGCGGCCACCGAGCCGGAGCTGAAAGAGAAGAAGCACCGCGTTGAGGACGCCCTGAGCGCCACCCGCGCAGCGGTCGAGGAGGGCATCGTCCCCGGCGGCGGCGTCAGCCTGATTAACGCGATCAGCGCCCTGGACAACGTCAAGGTCGCGCACGAGGATGAGCGGGTCGGCCTGACCATCCTGCGCCGCGCCCTTGAGGAGCCCCTGCGCATCCTGGCCCGCAACGCCGGTGAGGAGGGTTCGGTGATCATCGCCACCGTCCGCCGCCACCAGGCCGAGACGGGTGACACCACCCTGGGCTACAACGTGCTGACCGGCGAGTACGGCAGCATGATCGAGCAGGGCATCATCGACCCGGTCAAGGTTACCCGCAGCGCCGTGCAGAACGCGGTGTCGATTGCCGGGATGATCCTGACCACCGAGGCCCTGATTACGGATCTGCCCGAGGAGAAGGGCGGCCAGGGCGGCGGCGGCATGGGCGGCATGGATTTCTAAGAGCGACCTGACCGTACAACGAAGAGGCCAGACAGCGCAACGCGCTGTCTGGCCTCTTCGTGTGTCGCTATGACAAGGTTCGCACGTACTTGACAGTTTTTCGCCGATCAGCCCTCACCCCCCAGCCCCCTCTCTCTGAGCGGGAGAGGGGCAGGGGGTGAGGGGGAAAGGTCGGCTCATTCGAACAGTATTGGTACTACCCCTGGGGATCCTCCTGCGGCCCTGTGATCTGGGGGATCGCGCCACGATCCGAGAGCAAACCGCTGCTGAGGTAGACCGAGAGCTTCTGCCGTGTATCGGCGATGTCGTTATTGCGCATGGTGAGCTGCCCAATCCGATCCTGCGGTGAGAAAGACGACTCGCCCTTCTCCATGGTCAGCCGCTGCGGGTCGTAGGTTAGGTTCGGCGACTCGGTGTTCAGGATGGTGTAGTCGTTTCCCCGGCGTAGCCCAATCGTCACGTCCCCGCTGACCACCCGTGCTACCCAGCGCTGCGACGACTCGCGCAGCATGATCGCCTGCGGATCGAACCAGCGCCCCTCGTAGAGCAGGCGACCGAGCCGCCGTCCGCTCTCGCGGTACTGCTCAATTGTCCCCTCGTTGTGAATGCCGGTCACGAGCCGCTCATAGGCAATGTGGAGCAACGCCATGCCCGGAGCCTCGTAGATCCCGCGACTCTTGGCCTCGATAATCCGATTCTCGATCTGATCACTCATGCCTAGCCCATGCCGACCGCCGATCCGGTTCGCCTCGGCGAGCAGCGCCACATGGTCGTCAAACGTCGCGCCGTTGATCGCCGCAGGCAGCCCCTCCACAAACGTAATCCGCACCTCCTCATAGGGAACAACCGTCTCCTCGCGCCAAAAGGGCACGCCCATAATCGGGTTGACGATATAGATCCCCTGATTGAGATGCTCAAGATCCTTGGCCTCGTGGGTTGCGCCGAGCATGTTTGAGTCGGTTGAGTATGCCTTCTCCGCCGACATACGGTAGTCAAAGCCATGCTGGGTCATGTAGGCCGACATCTCTGCGCGACCGCCGAGTTCATCAATGAACGCCTGGTCGAGCCAGGGCTTGTAGATCTGCAAGCTCGGGTTCACCAACAGGCCGTAGCGATAGAATCGCTCGATGTCATTTCCCTTGAAGGTGCTGCCGTCGCCCCAGACATTGACCGCATCGTCCTTCATCGCGGCCACCAGCATGGTGCCAGTCACCGCCCGACCCAGGGGCGTCGTGTTGAAGTAGGGCACTCCCGCCGTGGTGATATGGAACGCGCCACACTGGATCGCGGCCAGTCCCTCGGCCACCAGTTGCGAACGACAATCGATCAGGCGGGCGGCCTCCGCCCCATAGGCCAGCGCCCGTCGCGGAATATCCTCGTAATCCGGCTCATCGGGCTGCCCGAGGTTGGCCGTATAGGCGTAGGGAATAGAGCCCTTGGCACGCATCCAGTGGAGCGCCGCACTCGTGTCCAGTCCGCCCGAAAATGCAAGGCCGATCTTTGCGCCAATCGGAAGCTGCTGAAGGATGCTTGCCATATTGATGTTGCCCACAATCTACAGATGAGGCGTGGCTCCCGCCACGCACAGATACCACCAGAACAGCCTGCCATTATACACTGATAGTAGGTCGATCTTCCCTGTCTAAACCGTTTGCTGCACTTCAGCCGCAATGCGTACAGCGGCCTCGGCGGGGCCACCGACCTCGGCGGGAGGCGCGGTGAGTGGTCTGCCGATCACCAGGTAGTCGCTGCCAGCCCGCAGAGCCTCGGCGGGGGTCATGACACGGCGCTGGTCGCCGCTGCTGGCCCATACCGGGCGCACGCCAGGAGTGACGATCAGCAACTCTCGGCCACAGGCGGCCCTGATCGCGGCAACTTCATGGGGCGAGGCCACCACCCCATCGAGGCCGCACGCCTGGGCCATGCGCGCCAGGTGAACAACGTGGTCGGCCAGGGTGACGCTTACCTCCAGATCTTCGCGCAGGGTAGCCTCGTCCATACTCGTCATAACGGTGACGCCGAGGAGGAGGGGGCGCTGCTCACCAGCGGCGCGGGCGGACTCAGCGGCGGCCCGCAGCATGGCTGCGCCGCCGTGGCAGTGGAGTGTGAGCATGCGTACCGCTGGCCCAAGGGCGCAGGCGGATCGCACGGCCCCGGCCACGGTGTTCGGGATGTCGGACAGCTTCAGGTCGAGGAAGACGGCCCCACCGGCGGCTGCGACGGCATGTACTACCTGGGGTGCCCCGACTGCGGTGCAGAGTTCTAGTCCGACCTTGAACCCGCCGACGTGGCGGCGCAGTTGCGCCACGAGGCTGAGGGCACTCGTGATGTCGGGTACGTCAAGGGCGGCCAAGATGCGCTCGTGCGGGGCGAGGGTGTGGGTCTGTGTCATGGGTGTGGCACCATATCGTTGAGCTTTTATGATGAACGGGGAGGCGGGAAAGCCTCTCCGTTCATCATAACCCAATCTACGATCCTAGCGTGCGCCGACAGCGGCGGCAAGCTCGCGCTCGACGATGCCGACGATCAAGTCGTCGAGCCGCTCGACGCTGTAGGGCTGTATGCCCGCATTCAGGGTCGTACTCTCACCGGGGGCACCGGCGCTCTCGCCGGACTGGTACGTGAGGAAGACGAACCCGGCCATCGTCTGCTGGGCGAGTTGGCGGAAAACATACTCGGCAGGGGCGTCGCTGTTACTCGCGGCAATCGGGTAGATCTTCACGCCGCGAACGACGGCCTCACGGATACCGTCGAGGTAGGTAAACGGCTGCTGGGTGTTGATGTGCGGCCCGGCGTCGGATACCAGAAAGACAAGGCGCACGGCGGGCTGATCGCTCCAGTTCGTGTGGAGTATTACGTCCGATAGCGCCTCGTCCACGGCCTCGGGGGTGTCGCCGCCGCCCTTGGCTTCGAGATGGTTCAGGGCGCTGCGGAACTGGCCCAGGTCGGTGGTAAAGTCGGTGCGGCTGGTTACATACTCGTCACCCTGATCGCGGTAAGCCACCAGGCCATAGCGGATCTGCGGGCGCGGGGTGAAGGCGTCGATGCGCTGGGCAATGCTGTCGATGGTTTGCTGGATGCGCGCAATCTCGTCCCCCATACTGCCGGTGGTATCGAGCATAAAAAGCAGATCGAGGCGTAGGACATTGTCAGGCTGCACGCCGCGTAGACCGATCTCGATCCGCCCGCCCGAACTGCGGTCAAAGGTGGTCTCGGCGCTGATGTCACCGTACTTGGCTACGGCGCGGAAGCGGGTGGCGGCAGCACTGACCCCGAGGGTACGGGGCAGGAAGATCGTCTGCCCACCGGCGTAGGTGCGGCTGCGGAAGACCACCTGGTCGTCGGCGTAGACGGTGACGTGGGCGTCGAAGACGGGGCGCTGGTTATCGTTGGTGACGCTGATCACGTATCGCTCGCTCACGTCGGCAAGGCGCACACCACCGCTATGGTACGATTGGAGGTAATCGAGGTACTCAGCGAAGCGGTCGTTGTCGTTGATCTCGCCCGCCTTGATACTGGCCTCCTGACCGACGGGGCGTGCCGCCGAGGGGTTTGTACTCGCGGCGGTTGGGGCAGGCGCGGCGGGCGGCGGCACGCTGGGCGGCGGCGCGACAGGTGGCGCGCCGCCCGCCGCAGGATGGTAGCCACCACCGACGCTCGGCCCGTCGCTGAGGCCAGAGTTGATGGATGAGAAGACCGTTGAGACTTTGCCTCCCATGACGGAGAGGAATCCTATCGCGACGACAACGACGAGGCCGAGGGCAATCAGCGAACCGATGAACTGGCGCATAGAAGACTCCTTTGCTGTGGCGACCAGATCTTATAGGGCCAGGGTGATTCGCCACCAGGACGATTGTAGCCGGGGGGTATCAGATGGGTATCGTGTGGCGGTGGCGGGGGCGAGGACTAGTGTGACATTGCAGATGGTACAAGGCCGCTGACAGCATTATTTTTGCTCTACACTTATGACTCACCTCCTTCTTTCTTCCCACATCTGGCCGGACACGGCCACGATCATCAGCGGGCGGCTGTATGTTGGTGGCTGCGATGTGACCGAACTGGCGGCGGATCATGCCACGCCGCTGTATCTACTTGATGAGGCGACCCTGCGCGGGGCGATGCGCGCCTACCGCGTGGCCCTGGCCCGCTATTACCCCGGCCCGTCGCGGGTTCACTACGCCGGCAAGGCTCTGCTGAATACGGCTGTTGCCCAGATCGTGGCCGAGGAAGGGTTGGGGCTAGATGTGGTCTCGGGGGCCGAGTTGCTGGTCGCCCGCCGCGCCGGTATGTCGATGGGCCAGGTGCATCTGCACGGCAACGCCAAGGGCGAGGCCGAGCTGCGCCGAGCAGTCGAGTGGGGCGTCGGTGCGATTGTGGTGGATAGCCTGGACGAACTGGATCGGCTGGCGTCCCTCACCCACGGCATGGAGCGACCGCAGGGCGTGCTGTTACGGGTGGCCCCGAATATCGACGCCCACACTCACGCGCATATCGCCACCGGCGGGGCGACCTCCAAGTTCGGCCTGCCCCTAGAATCCGTCGGCGCGGCGGCGGCGCGGGTTTTCAACGCCGAAGGGCTGCGGTTACTCGGCCTGCACGCCCACATTGGCTCGCAGATCTTTGAGGTTGACCAGATCCGCGCCACCGTGGGGGTGCTGACCCGCGAGATGGCCCGCCTGCGCGATACGTTCGGGGTAGAACTGGAGGAACTCAGCCCCGGCGGTGGTCTGGGTGTGCCCTACACCGCCGATATGCCGCCCACCAACATTGACGCCTATGCCGCAACCCTGAGCGATGCGGTTCGCGTTGCCTGCGTCGCCTATGGCCTGCGCCCGCCCTTGCTCACGGTCGAGCCGGGTCGCTCTATCGTCGCCCGCGCCGGGGTGGCGATCTACCGCGTGGTGGCCCGCAAGCTCGGCCCCGACGGCGCACTACTTTACCTGCATGTGGACGGCGGCATGGCCGACAACATCCGCCCAGCCCTCTACGGGGCGCGCTACACCGCCCTGCTGGCCAACCGCGCCGACGCCGCCCCCGGCCCGCCGGTGGACGTAGCCGGGCGCTACTGCGAATCTGGCGATGTGCTGCTGCACGCCGCGCCCCTGCCGTCCGCAGTCCCCGGTGACATGATCGCAGTAGCGGTGGCGGGTGCCTACACCCTGAGCATGGCCAGCACCTACAACCTCGTACCCCGCCCGGCGCTGCTGCTAGCGGGCGGCGGCGCGGCCCGGCTCATCCAGCGCCGCGAGACGGAGGAGGATCTGCTGGCGCGGGATAGTGCGCTATGACAAGGTTCAATCCAGCTTTACAGTGTGCGCTATGTGTAGCGCGAGCTTCCAGCCTGCCGATACACTCCAGGCGGGCTGGAAGCCCACACTACGAACTATCACGCTGAAACCTGGCACCTGAAACCTTGTCTATGGATAGAGAAAGGGCACTGATCTCCGCAAATAGCGCCGGGTACGGGCTGACCAGATCCAGTGTCGTCCCGGTGACGGGATGGCGCAACCGCAGCTCGGCAGCGTGCAGCAGATGGCCAGGCAACTCGCGTCCCGCGTAGGCCGTCGGCCCGCCGTAGCGGGCGTCGCCAAGCAGCGGGTGGCCGAGGTGGGCCATGTGCAGGCGGATCTGGTGGGTGCGCCCAGTGTGTGGCACGCAGCGCACGAGGGCTGCGCCATCCAGCCACCGCTCGACCGCGTAGCCCGTATGCGCCTCCTTCACCCGCCCGCCGCCAGATGGCAGCTCACGACCAACCTCCTCGTGCGGATAGACTCGCCAGCGCCCGCCGGCCGCTCGGCCGTGTCCGCTGCGAACCTCGCCCGTGTCCAGCGGCGACCCGACGACCAGACAGCGGTAGGTCTTGGACACCTGCCCGCTGGCGAAGGCCGCCGTAAGTGGCCCGTTGGCCAGCGGCGACGTGCTGAACAGCAAGATCCCGGTCGTATCGCGGTCAAGCTGGTGGGCCAAGTGCAGCGGTGGAGCCACACCGTCGCGAGCCTCCAGGTAGCGCCCCAGCGCCGCCAGCGCGTTGCCCACCACATCCCAGGGCGTCGCCCCCACATACCAGCCCATACCCTTGTGCAGCGCAATCAGCCAGGCATCCTCGTAAGCAATGTCGCCCGCGCCAAGCTCCAGCTCAGCGTACACGCCGCCCGGCGGCAGGCGCAGAGTCAGGGTTGCCCCCGCCACGCCTCGCACATCAGGGTCAATGACCCGCCTGCCCGCCAGCCAAACCCCGCCACGAGCTACAGCTTGCGTACCAATATATGGAGACAAAGACTCCGCGAGATCGCCTATGGACACCTGAGCATCACTGGCGGCAAGGATGTGCTGAATCGCCTGCATCTCGCATTTTGCCTTTTGACAGATAGACAAGGTTCGCAGATATTTTACGGTTTGTCGCCGAGCGGCCCTCACCCCCCAGCCCCCTCTCCCTGAACGGGAGAGGGGTCGGGGGTGAGGGTCGTTCGGCAGCAAACTTTGCGCCTTTTGCATTTTGCATTTTGCATTTTGCATTTTGCCTTCACACCCCCATCTCACTCAGCAACTGCTGCTTGAGATTCCAAAGCTGCTGGCTTAGCGAGACGTGGTAGATATGCGGGGTCATAATCCGGCGCACGCCGGTGTCGAGGCGATCCACATCGGCCCGGCGCAGTTGGCGCATGGCTTCAATTGTTGGCGCGGGGAGCGTCGGGCGACCGACGCGCAGCATTTCTACCAGCAGGGGTTCAACGGCGCTGATTTCGTTCTGGTGCAGCGCCCGGTGACGGCTGTGGTCGCCGGGGTGGCGCAGGATGATCTGCTCCTCCTGGCGCGGATCCTCACCCTCCAGCGTCACCAGATCGGCAGTGGCCTGGCCGCGCTGATCATAGATCCGCCACGCCTGCTTGAGTCCGGGGTTGGTCATCTTGTTCGGCGAGTCGGCGATCTTGATCGCCGGACGCCAGGTGTCGCCCTCCTGGAGCGCCACCAGCTTGTAGACTCCGCCCAGGGCACCCTCGCCGTGAGAGGTGACCAGGCGCGTGCCTACGCCATAGATCAGCCGATGAATGACCGCGTCGGCATCAACGCCGTGACGCCTGGCCTCATCGGCGATCTGCGACTGGATCTGCCAGATCGCCAGCTCATCAAGGTCGTTCGAGAGGACAATCGAGGTGTCCGGGAACCCGGCCGCGTCGAGCATCCGCGCCGACTGCACCGCGAGGTACGCCAGGTCGCCCGAGTCCAGGCGGATGCCCATGGGTGCATGTCCAGCAGCGCGTAGCTCCTCAAAGACCCGAATAGCGTTGGGGACGCCGCTCTCTAGCGTGTTAATCGTATCGACCAGCAACAGACAGTCATCGGGATAGCTCTCGGCGTAGGCGCGGAACGCCTCCAGTTCGCTGTTGCCAAGGGCCAGGAACACTTGCACGAGGGCGTGGGCGTGGGTGCCCTTGGGCGGGTAGCCCAGCACATGCGAGAGACCGACGTTGGAGGTGAAATCGGCCCCGCCAATCAGGGCCGCCCGCGAACCCGCATTAGCCCCGCGATCCTGACCACGGCGCAGGCCGAACTCCAGCACCATCGCGGCCCGACTCACCTCGCGGATGCGTGCGGCCTTGGTGGCGATCAGGGTCTGGTAGTTGAGCTGATTGAGCAGCGGCGTTTCGAGGATCTGAGCCATCGCCAGCGGGCCGCGCACCACCGTCAGCGGCACATTCGGATGAACCACCCGGCCCTCGGGAATGGCGCTGATGCTGATCCGTGAAAAATCGCCCTGCTCGCGCAGGTAGTCAAGAAAGTCATCGCCGAACATCTGGCCACCCGTGCGGGTGCGCTGGCTACGCAGGTGGGCAATATCCTCGTCGCGGAAGCGGGCATCCTGCATCCAGTCGAGCAACCACTCCATGCCCGCGTTCACGCAGTAGCCCGCCTCGTGCATGCCGTAGTTCGGGTAGCGCCGGAAGAAGTGGTCGAACTGGGCCGGGCGCTCGTGGATGCCCTGGCGAAAGTAAAGCTGGGCCATGCTCAACTGGTACTGGTCGGTGAAGAGGATGCCCTCGGCAGTGCGCTGATCAACGCTGTTCATGTCGCTCCTCCTGTCGTAATTAGTGTTACTTATACACTATTATACGTTGACAATGAGGAATGTCAAGACACAACCTACACGCGGGCTAGAAAAACACCTTCTCCGGTCGCCACGCATCGCCCGTGCGCCGCAGCACCGCCAGCAGCGCACCCGCCTCATCGCAGGCGCGAGCAAACTCGCCGGGCAGAGCGGCGAGCGCCACCGGCAGCCCGTTGCGCACCCGGCGCGAGTCCTCGGCATCAAGCTGTGCCGTAGGCCAGCCCGCCAGCGCCACCTCGGGCGGAACGAGAGCCAGCGGCAGCCGGTCGGGGTCAGCCTGAAGATCGGCAAGCGCCACGGCGTCGCCGATCAGAAACGGCCCAACGAAGGTACGCTGGAGCGCTGCCAGATGCGCCCCGCAGCCCAAGGTCACCCCAATATCGCGGGCCAATGCACGGATGTAGGTTCCCTTGCCGCACGCCACCGTGATCACCAGTTCACCGGGGTCGCCCAGTTCCCATTCCAGGGCATCGATCTGCACCGGGCGCGCCTCACGCTCAACCGTCTTCCCCGCCCGCGCCAGGTCATAGAGCCGCTGGCCCTGATGGTGCAAGGCCGAATACATCGGCGGCACCTGCATAATCGTCCCGCGCAGCGGGGCCACAGCAGCCTCAATCAGCTCGGGCGTCAGCAGCGGCACCGGCGCAATCGAAACAACCTCGCCCTCCGCGTCATCGGTGCTGGTGACAACGCCCAGGCGCACCAGGCCACGGTAGCCCTTGCGCACATCGCCCAGGTACTCGATCAGCCGCGTGGCGTGGCCGAGCGCCACCGGCAGCACCCCCGTGGCCGCCGGGTCAAGAGTACCGGCGTGTCCAACCTTCACCCCCCGCCCGGTAAGGCGGCGCACCCGCGCCACCACATCGTGCGAAGTCATCCCGGCGGGCTTGTCAATATTCAAAAATCCGTGCATCTACAACCCAATCGCCGCCCGCAGCAGCGGCAGCACCAGCGCTTCAGCCGCATCCAGGCCCAGCGGCAGGTCGGCCCCAGCGGCCTGCGCGTGACCACCCCCGCCCCAGGTCTGCGCGATCGTGGCCACATTAATCTCCGGCGCTGAGCGCAGGCTCACTTTGACAGTGCCGTCAGCCCGCTCCTTAAACAAGACCGACACCCGCATCCCAACCACCCGCTGCATCCGTGTGACCGCGTCGTCGGCGGCCTCATCGGCGGCACCGGTCGCTGCCAGCATATCCTGAGAAACCCGCGCCCAGAGCAGGCCGCCCTCGCGCCGCAGCAGACCAAGCGCGATCCCGCTGAGTTGCACCGTCTCAACCGGCACCGAGAAGTAGACCGCATTCACCACCAGGCGCTGGTCGGCCCCGGCGTCGAGCATATCAGCGGCGGTACGCAGGGTCTGCGGGGTCGTCACGCTCGTCTGGAAGCTCTGGGTGTCGGTCGTCGTACCCAACAGCATGCAGGTAGCCGCCGCTGGCGAGATCGGCAATTCCATCGCCCGAAACAGCCGAAAGAGCAGGTCAGCGCAGGACGCCGCCGCAGGCTGAATCAGATTCAGATTCCCCCCGCCATCATTAGTCACATGATGATCAACAATCATCAGCGGGCGAGATGTCATCGCCGGGCCGTGGTCGCGATAGATCTGACCGACCCGCTCTAGCGAGGCCGTATCCAGCATCCAGATCAGATCGGCGTCGGGCAGGGCGTCACCGGCCCGGTAGATTGTCACATGCTCAATACCCGCAAGCGCAGCACTGTACTGCGGCAGCGTCGATGCCGCAACGGGGATCGGCTCCTTGCCAATCGCCTGCAGCACATGGTACGCCCCTAGGAGCGAGCCAATCGCATCACCGTCGGGGTTGATATGGGTGAGGAGCAGGATACGCTGCGCCTGAGCGAGCTGCTGGGTAAAGGCGGGAGCAGCCGCAACGGGGTCGGTGTAGATCATGGTGTGTTACGCAGTACACTGCGCCCATACGTCGTAAGACAAGGTTCAGATCCGCTTTACAGTGTGCGCTGTTCGTAGTGGGCGCTTCAGCGCCAAGCGGCTGAAGCCGCCACTACGAACTGTAAACCCGAAACCTGGCACCTGAAACCTTATCTAATCAAGATTCCAATGGCTTAAGCAGGCGGTAGACCGCATAGCCCGACCGCTTTTTGATCTCTTTCAGCTTGAGCTGATTGCGCACGCCGAGGCGCGGGATCAGATGGTTCAGGCCGCTGACAACCACGAACCAATACTCCCCGCCGACCCGCAACTGCGCCAGCGGGCCAAGGATAAACTCCTGCTCAATCGCCAAGTCGCCGATCTTAGCTGGGATGTTCGAGAGAATCAGATCGTACGGGCCGGGCGGCACCGACTCAAGCCCCACACTGCCGAGGGCGCTCACGTTCTGCACGCCATTCATTGCTGCGTTATGTCGAGCATAACGCACTGCCAACAGATCCTTATCAGCCATCACCACCGCAGCGGCGGGATAGCGCCGGGCCAGGGTGATCCCAATCACACCGCAGCCGCAGCCAAGATCGAGGATCCGTGCGGGAGATTCCGCAGGCTCCAGACTCCGCAGCAGCAGATCGGTGCCATCGTCAACCTCAAACGAGGAGAAGATCGTGTGGCCGACATCAAACGCAAACTGCTGGCCGCGCAGCGTGTACGGGATACGCTTCTTGTAGTAGGCGTCAAGGTCGGTCATATGATGACTGGGTGACTCGGAGACTCGGTGACTCGGTGACTCGGTGACTCGGTGACGCGCTGACGCGCTGACGCGCTGACGCGGTGACGCGGTGACGCGCTGACGCGCTGACGCGGTGACTCGGTGACGCGGTGACGCGGTGACGCGCTGACACGGTGACGCGGTGACGCGCTGACGCGGTGACTCGGTGACTCGGTGACGCGCTGACTCGGTGACTCGGTGACGCGCTGACCCGGTGACGCGGTGACGCGGCGACGCGCTGACGCGGTGACGCGCTGACGCGCTGACGCGCTGACGCGCTGACGCGCTGACGCGGTGACGCGCTGACGCGGTGACGCGGTGACGCGCTGACGCAGTGACGCGGTGACGTCAGCTTTTTTCACCGTGTCACCCAGTCACCGTGTCACCCAGTCACCGTGTCACCCAGTCACCGCCTCACTCCTCCTCAAAATGCGGCGGGTTGACCTTGCGCTCTTCCTCAACATCGTGCAGCACCTTCTCGATATGGATGCTATAGTCGAGCGACGTATCAAGCATCAAGTGCAACTCGGGGACAAAGCGCATATGGCGCATCTCATCGGCCACCCGTCGGCGCAAGAAGCTGCGGGCACGCTGGAGCCCGGCCATCGTATCAGCCCTGGCCGCGTCGTCGCCCATCACCGAGATCCGCACCGTGGCGTGCTGAAGATCCGCGCTCACCTCTACGCCCGTCACCGTAGCGAAGCCCACTCGCGGATCCTTAATCTCAGACTGGATCACATCGCCGAGTACCTGCTGGATCCGGTCGGCGACCTGCTGGAGACGTTGTTTACTCATAAATTCAAAATTCAAAATGCAAAATGCAAAATGCAAGATGACATCTGCGCTCATTTTGCATTTTGCATTTTGCATTTTGCATTGAGCTACAGGCTCGCCTCAACCCGCTCCTGGCGGTAGAACTCCATATTATCGCCCACCTGGACATCAGTGAAGCCCTCGACGACCAGACCGCACTCGTAGCCGTTCGTCACCTCGCGGACATCGTCCTTGAAGCGCTTGAGGCTACTGATCTTGCCATCGTGGAGCACCGCGCCGCTGCGCAGCACGCGCACGCTCTGTCCCGTGCGCGTCACCTTGCCATCGGTGATATACAGGCCCGCCACCACCTCACGCGAGGGCAGCCGGAAGGTGTTCCGCACATCGGCGTAGCCTTCGACCACCTCTTTGTAGGTGGGTGCCAGCATACCAACCAGTGCCTTCTTAATATCATCAGAGAGCTGGTAGATAATATTGTAGAAGCGGATGTCGATGCCCTGCTGCTCAGCCGCCCGCCGTGCCGCCGGGTCGGGACGAACATTAAAGCCGATCACGATAGCCTGACTCGCTGCCGCCAGGTTGACATCACCCTCGGTGATTGCGCCGGTGGCCTTGTGCAGAATCTTGATCTGCACCTCAGTCTGCGAACTGCTCAACTGGCTAAGCTGATGCTCAATCGCGCCAATCGAACCCTGCACGTCCGCCTTCACGATCACATTGAGGTCTTTGATCTGACCCTGCTGCACCTTACTGAACAGATCCTCCAGGGTCGTGCCGCGCACCATCCCCACCGCCTCCATGCGCGTCTGGCGCTGGCGCTGGAGCGCGATCTCGCGAGCAACCGCCAGGTCGTCCACCACCTGGAGGATGTCGCCCGCGTGAGGCACCCCGTCCAGGCCAAGGATCTCCACCGGCATCGACGGCTCAGCGAAGCGCAGGCGCTTGCCGCTATCGTTGAACATCGTCTTGATCTTGCCGGACACGCCGCCCACCAGCACATTATCCTCGGGGCGCAGGGTGCCGTTCTGAATCAGCACCGTGGCCACCGCGCCCCGGTTCTTATCCAGCTCAGCCTCAATAATCGTACCGACCGCCGGTGCGTTGGGGTTCGCCTTAAAATCCTCAATATCGGCCACCAGCAGGATCATCTCCAGCAGCCCGTCGATATTCAGCTTCTGGCGTGCCGAAACCTCAACTGAGGGCACCGTACCGCCATACGACTCGACAATCACATCGTAGGTAGCGAGCTGCTGTCTGATCCGATCCGGGTTCGCCGTCGGCAGATCGATCTTGTTGACCGCGACGATCATCGGCACACCGGCCGCCTTCACGTGCGAGATCGCCTCAATCGTCTGGGGCATCACGCCGTCATCGGCGGCCACCACCAGGATCACAATATCGGTCGCCTGGGCACCGCGAGCGCGCATCGCGGTAAACGCCTCGTGACCGGGCGTGTCCAGGAACGTGATCTTGCGGTGGTTGACCTCGATCTGATAGGCACCGATATGCTGGGTGATGCCGCCAGCCTCACCCTCAGCCACCCGCGCCGAGCGGATCGCGTCGAGCAGCTTCGTCTTCCCGTGGTCAACGTGGCCCATAATCGTGACCACCGGCGGGCGCGTCCGCATCTCGCCCTCGGCCTGGGCAGCCAGCACATCCTTGACATTATCAACAATCCCGGCCATCTGCTCCGGCACTGTCTCATTCGTCTCAATGTTAAAATCAGCCGCGATCAGCGCTGCGGTCTCATAGTCGATCTGCTGGTTAATATTCGCCAGCACACCGCCCTTCATCAGAGATTTCAGAATCTCCGATGCGCCGATGCCCGTGGCCTCCGAGAACTCACGGATCGTCATAATGCTCTGGAGTTCAACCGGGCCACGTGGGCGAACCGGGATCCGTGGCGGTGGCGCACTCATGCGACCACCTCGGCCACGCATCCCCGCCCCACCGTCGCGATCCTCGGGGCCACCGGGTCGCCGACCGCCGCCGGGGCGACCGCTGCCGCTGCCGGGGCGACCGCCGCTGCTGCCGCTGCCGGGGCGACCACTACTGCCGCCGGGACGACCGCCGCCGCCACTCGCGCCGCCGCCGCTGCCAGGGCCACCACCCGAGCGACTGCTGCCACCGCCCGGACGACTACTGCCGCCGGGACGACTACCGCCGCCGCCTGCGCCGCCGCCGCCGCCGCCACCGGGACGACTACCGCCGCCGCCTGCGCCGCCGCCGCCGCCGCCACCGGGACGACTACC
>CAIRFY010000225.1 GCA_903877945.1 uncultured Oscillochloris sp.
CCAACCAATGCATTGTCCCCCCCCGCTTGCGGGGGGGAACCAACCAATGCATTGTCCCCCCCGCTTGCGGGGGGGAACCAACCAATGCATTGTCCCCCCCCGCTTGCGGGGGGGCTAGGGGGGGTGATTCAAACTACAACTGTAGTATTAGGCACCATCTGCAATCCCCATGATCCACTCTCTCGCAGTGAAACTCACGCTCTCCTTTCTGCTGATCGGCGTCATCGGCGCGATTCTTGTTGCTCTGCTGATTGGGCTGCGCACCCGTTTCGAGTTTGACCGCTTTCTCTCATTGCGCGATCAGGAAGCCATTTCGCAAACGCTTGTCGAATACTACTCCAGCCACACAAGCTGGGAGGGGATTGGGGATTCCCTCGCCGACGACCCGCGCACCGCATTCTATAGCCGCCGAATCACCCTGCTCAACGCCGACCGCACCGTTCTCCTTGGCGGTCGCACCTACCACGTGGGCGACCACATCTCCGATGCCGAATTGGCCGGCAGCCAGCCCATCAGCGTGAGCAGTCACGTCGTCGGCTACGTCCTTGTCCCTCAGATCGACCGCTTTGTGCGCTCCTCCACCGAGAATCACCCGCTACCCGAGATGGCCTTCCTTGAGCGGGTGGCATGGGCCGCCGCCATCAGCGCCGGGGTCGCCGCCCTGATGGCTCTTGTCCTCGGTAGCCTCCTGGCCCGCACCCTCACCCGCCCTGTCCGCGAACTCACTGCCGCCACGCAGGCGATGGCCGCCGGTAAGCTTGACCAGCAAGTGCGGGTGCGCTCACGCGATGAGATCGGCCAGCTCGCCGCCTCATTCAACCGGATGACCAGCGATCTCGCCCAGGCCAGCCACGCCCGTCGGCAAATGACCGCCGACCTCGCTCACGACCTGCGCACGCCGCTCACCATCCTGCGCGGCTACACCGAGGGTCTGAAAGACGGGCGAATCACGGGCAGCGCCACCCTCTACGGCGTGATGCACAGCGAGGTGGAACACCTGCGACATCTGGTTGAAGATCTGCGCGTACTCTCTCTCGCCGACGCTGGTGAGCTACCCCTCAGTCGGCGTGCCATCGACCCGAGCGCCCTGATCGAGCGCGCCGGGCTGGCCTATATCGTCCAGGCTGAGCAGAGCGGCATCGCCCTGCACGTCACTCCCGTCAGCGATCTTCCTTCCATTCTGGTTGATACCGACCGCATGACTCAGGTGCTGAACAACCTTGTCTCCAACGCCCTACGCCACACCACCCACGGAGCGATCAGCCTCTCGGTTGGTCTGCGAGACTCTCACGTTTTCCTGCGGGTGAGCGACACTGGCAACGGCATCGCCCCTGAAGATCTCCCGCACATCTTCGACCGATTCTACCGCGCCGACAAAGCCCGCCAGCGCGACGACAGTGGTGCCTCCGGCCTTGGCCTCGCCATCGCCAAGGCCATTGTCGATGCCCACGCTGGCACCATCGTCGTTGAGTCAACCCTCGGCCAGGGCACCACCTTCACCATCGCCCTGCCTTCTATGTCGTGAGGGTGCTACAGCGCCTCACCTCACCGGTAGCTCAACCGACGCCGTACCGTGCGCCGCCTCGGCCACCGTCAGCACCGGCGTCACACAGGCGTCAACCTCGGCGAAGATGGCCCCCCACTCAGCCAGCGGACGGCGGGCAATCTCCGCCGCCACTTCCGCAATCAGCGTAGGTTGGTCAGGAGCTTCGTGGCGCGGGGCCAGGTCGGGACGACCAATCGCCACACAGAATCGATCCCAGAAGTGGCGTTCCAGTGCGGCCACCGCCAGATGCCGCCCGTCGGCTGCCTGGTAGACCCGGTAGCAGGCCAGGTTTCCCGAGATCACGTGTCCCGTCTCGGCATCCACCACGATCCCAGCCTGAGACACGGCGTACCAGGGCTCCATCAGCCAGCGCGCAGAATCATCCATTGGCACGTCCAAAAAGGCTCCGGTACCCGTGCGTTCGCGGGCGTGCAACGCCGCCAGGATCGCCGTCGCCGCCACCAGCCCGCTGGTCAAGTCAGCCAGTTGTGCGCCCGGCATCGCCGGTTCGCCCCCCGCCGTCGTCATCGCCAGGAAGCCCGAGCGGGCCACAAAATTGAGGTCGTGACCAGCCATCCCGCTATCGCCTGGTGCCGCCCCAAACCCGCTGATCGCACAGTAGATTAGACGTGGGTTCTCCGCCCGCAGCGCCGCCGCCCCCACCCCCAGCCGGTCGAGTACCCCCGGCCTGAAGCCATCCACCACGACATCTGCCCCACGCACCAGATCGCGCAGCGCCGCCGCGCCCTCCGCCGACTTCAGATCCAGAGTGACACTCTGCTTCCCGCTGTTCAGAGCCGCAAACTGCGGGCTCTGCCCTGCCGCATCCAGCGGCTGCATCGACCGCATCGGGTCGCCCCCCGGTCGCTCCACCTTCGTTACTCGTGCGCCCATCCCCGCCAGGATCTGCGTACACGCCGGTCCCGGAATATACATCGCCACCTCAACCACATGGATGCCCGCGAGCGCATGCTTGATCATGATCATATTCCCCACATATGCACGAAGCCGCCCCATTGGGGGCGGCTCCATCATACGACAGAAAAAACCTACTACCGCAGAAGTGACACCGTTTCGGTTGCCCATCACACGGAGTGGAGCAACGCTTCCCGTCCGCAACACGCCCTACTCTTTGCGCCTTTGCGCCTTTGCGTCAAACAAGTGTATGGTTTGACGCAAAGACGCGAAGGCGCAAAGGATCTCGTTTCATTCAGCCGAACAGCGTTGCGTCTGCTCTGCTGCAAAAAAACCTACGCTGGCAGAATACCCGGTAGCGGCCGCAGCGTCGGTCGGTCGCTCGGTGGGAGCGTGGTAGACACCGGCGTACCCTTCGGCGGCGGGGGCAACTCCTCGCCGCGCACGATGGCCTCCACCTGGCCTCGGTCGAGCGTCTCGTACTCCAGTAGTGTCAACGCCAGCCGGTCGAGCGTGCCTCGGTTCTCGGTCAGCAGCGCAATCGCCGTGTGCATGCGCTCATCAAGCAGCTTGCGCACCGCATCATCGAGCCGAGCCGCCGTGGCCTCGCTATGGTCACGCGGGCCAGCCATCTCGCGGCCAAGGAATGGGTTCTCCGTGCCCTCACTGGCGAACAGCAGCCCCATCTCATCGCTCATGCCCCAGCGACCCACCATGCGTCGGGCCAACTGCGTCGCACGCTGGAGGTCGTTCTCCGCGCCGGTGGTGATCTCACCGATTGCCACCTGCTCCGCTGCCCGCCCGCCAAACAGAGTCGCCAGTTGCGAGCGCAGGAACTGCCGCGAGTAGTTAAAGCGGTCGCCCTCCGGCAGATACTCAGTCACGCCCAGCGCTCGCCCACGCGGGATGATCGTCACCTTGTTCACCGGATCTGACTCAGGCACCAGGCTCGACACCAGCGCGTGACCCGCCTCGTGGTAGGCGATCACCGTCCGCTCCTGCTCGCTCATAAGTACCGGTCGCTCCGTTCCCAGAACGATCTTGTCTAACGCCTCGCGGAAGTGCAGCGCCGTCACCTGGCGGGCCAGATGCCGCGCCGCGTGGATCGCCGCCTCATTCACGAGGTTTGCCAGGTCGGCCCCGGCAAAGCCCGGCGTCTGCCGCGCCACGATTGACGGATCTACATCCGTGGACACCGGCTTACCCCGCATGTGAATGCGCAGGATCGCCTCACGTCCGCGTACATCGGGCAGGCCCACCGTCACCTGGCGGTCGAAGCGCCCTGGCCGCAGCAGGGCCGGGTCGAGGACATCAGGCCGGTTCGTCGCCGCGATAATGATCACCGGGGTGGGACTGGTCTCAAACCCGTCCATCTCAACCAGGATCTGGTTCAAGGTCTGCTCGCGCTCGTCGTTACCACCGCCCATACCTGCGCCGCGCTGTCGGCCAATCGCGTCGAGTTCGTCAATAAACACGATTGCCGGGCCGTTGCGCCGGGCCTGATCGAACAGGTCACGCACGCGTGAGGCACCCACGCCCACGAATAGCTCCACAAACTCGCTGGCGCTGGTGCTAAAGAACGGCACCTCAGCCTCGCCAGCTACCGCCTTCGCCAGCAGCGTCTTGCCGGTTCCGGGAGGGCCAACCAGCAGCACGCCACGCGGGATCTTCGCACCGAGCCGCTTGTAGCGCTCCGGACTTTTGAGAAAATCCACCACCTCGCTCAGTTCGCGCTTAGCCTCCTCGGCCCCGGCAACGTCCGCAAACTTCACCGTCGGCTTATCGCCCGTATGCGACTTCGCCCGCGACTTGCCAAAGCTGAAGACGTTCTGCTGTCCACGCGTCTGCTGGCGCATCATGAAGATGAACAGGCCACCGATCAGCAGCACTGGCCCAAAAGAGAGCAGAATGTTCCAGAAAAGCGACGGGTTCTGCACCGAGGCGACAATCTCGACATCCTTCTCGCGTAGCAGCGGCAGCAGGCTCTGATCACCCACCGCCGGGATCGTACTCGTGAACTGATCTGCCTTTGTCGGCGCGCTGCCGAAGAGCGTCCCCCCACTCACCGACGTGCCTGCGGGCACACTGATCGCCGCAGTCAGCACACCGCGCACCTGCTGATCATTGAGATCTACTTTAGTCACATTCCCCGCCTGCACTTGGTCAAGGAAGCTGCTATAGGGCAGATCGATCATCGGGGTCGTCGGGCGTAGCGTAAAGATATTCCAGACCAGCGTCAGGCCAAGCAGCAGCATCAGCCAGCGCATCCCTGGGCCGCCGAACATGCTCGTCCCACCGGACTGCTGACCATCGGGCCGCTTTGATTGACGTGGAAGCATAACGGGCTCCTTCTCATCGCCGCAGGGCGGCGTTTACGTGTATCTACATGGTACGCTGAAAATGCCCGCGTAGGTGCCCTCTAGTGTTAGCGCAGCATTAGAATTTGGCCGTTTAGACAAGGTTTCAGGTGCTAGGTTTCAGCTTTACAGTGTGGCGATGAAGCGAGGATGCGACGAGGCGATGCTATCGCATCCTCGCCTCATCGCGTCTCCGCCACACTGTAAAGCTGTTCTGAACCATGTCTTAGGGTAAAATACCGAGCAGACCAGAATGTCACCGCAGAGGCTCCTCTTTACAGTGTGGCGATGAAGCGAGGATGCGACGAG
>CAIRFY010000226.1 GCA_903877945.1 uncultured Oscillochloris sp.
ACGCGAGGACGCGAGGACGCGAGGACGCGAGGACGCGAGGACGCGAGGACGCGAGGACGCGAGGACGCGAGGACGCGAGGACGCGAGGACGCGATGTGGCGATGTGGCGATGTGGCGATGTGGCGATGTGGCGATGACGCGATGTGGCGATGACGCGAGGACGCGAGGACGCGAGGACGCGAGGACGCGAGGACGCGATACGGAGCGCCTCACCGCGTCATCGTTTCGTCGCTGAATTGTCAAGCTAGTTTGAAACATGGCTAAAGTGCCAGATGCCCGCCCGGCGGCTTCAGCCCCCCGGCGCGCTTTCGATTCGTACTTTCGTCCAATCGGCGGCGATGATGCCTTGTGGGGTGAAGCTCAGTCCACGCACCGTGGGCCGGATCAGAATGTTCACCTCAGGGTTGAAGAGCGGCAGCCAGCCCACCTCGCGCACGGCGATCTGCTCGGCCTGGTTGTAGAGCTTCAGCCGTTCGCCCGCCCGACCCGGGTCGCTCATCTGGTCGGCCTCGCTGGTCAGCCGGTCGAACTCGCTACTCGACCAGTGGCCGTTGTTGTAGGCCGAGTCGCTCTGAAGTTGGAGCGAGAGGAAGTTCTGCGGGTCGGGGTAGTCGGCCCCCCAAACGCTCAGGTACATCTGGAGGCTGGTTTTGGGGTTGGTCGGGTCTGTCACCATCGAGTCAAGCCGGGCGATAAATTCGTCCATCGGCAGACCCTCCAGGCGCACAGTGATCCCCAGCGTGTCCTGCCAGTTACGCTGGAGGGACTGGGCGGCCTTCTCGGTATCGGTGTCGCGGCTGTAGGTGAGGGCCATTGGCGGCAGGCTTGCGCCGGAGACGTAACCCGCCATACCGAGGGCTGAGCGTGCGCCGATGGGGTCGAAGTCCAGGGTCGTGATCGGCAGGCTGCTGCCTGCGAACCCAAGAGGCAGGATGCGCCCAGTCGCCTGGACTTGGTCAGAGAGAACTTGTTTCGCCAGGCTGTCCTTATCGACGGACTGGGCGAATGCCTGACGCACGTAGATGTTGTCGAAGGGCGGGCGGCGGTTGTTGAATCCAACGTAGCGCAGCACGGGCGAATTGGCCGAGCGCACATCGGGTAAGCCATGAACATCGGCCACCCGTTCGGTCGGGATACCGCCCTGGATGTTGCCCATAATATCCAGGTTGTTAGCCTGATAACTGGCGAAAGCCGCCGCCGTGTCAGGGAAGAAGGTCATTTCGACGTTGGCGACGCCGGGCAAGCCCGCCCAGTAGTACGGGTTGCCCTCAAGCACCAGCTTCGCGCCGACCTGATGCTCCTTCACCCGGAACGGCCCGCTGCCGAACGCCTTGCCCTCCCACGTATCGCCGGTAGCCTCAATCTTCCCCGGCGGCACTACAAACGCCAAGGGGTAGGCGAGCTGCGAGAGAAAGTAGCCTCGCGGCGAGTCCAGGGTGATTTCCAGAGTCTGCGCATCAACGGCGCGCACCCCGCTCAACGTCGTCGCCGCTTTGTTGTGGAGTACATCGGCACCAACAATGTGTTTGAGGAACTCAAAGGCGAACGACGAACCCGTATCGGGCGACAACGTCCGTCGCAGCGAATCGGCGAAATCCTGCGCCGTGGCCGACGTGCCATCGCCATAGGCCAGGTTCTTGCGCAGCGTGAAGGTGTAGACCGTGCCGTCGGCGTTTGTCCGCCAGTTCTCGGCACCGTCGCCGACCACCGCGAGGTTAGGGTTTAGGCGCACCAGCCCCGCGAAGATCAGGTTTACCGCCAGGATCGTCTGGTAGTCAGCCACACGCGCCGGGTCGAGCCGGGAGATGTCGTTTACCCCCTCGACGCTCCAGCGCAGGGTGCCGCTCGGCGGCGCGGCAGGCGTCACGGCGGGGCTGCAAGCAGACAGCAGGGCGACGGTGAATATGAGGCAGAGACGAGTGAAGATTCGCTGGAATTTAGTGATCATATAACATAATTGCAGATTGTCGATTGCAGGTCGCAGATTGCGCGCAATCTGCAACCTGCAATCGACAATCTGCAATGGCTAAGCGCTCAGCGTAAACCCAAGGGCCACGGCCAGATCACGCAGGGTGGACTGGCAGGCGGATACATAACGGCCCTCAGCGGCACCGCTCACAATATTGCCGGCCATAATATGCAGCACCGCCAGGGCCGTCGGGGTGTTCATGTCATCAGCCATCGCGGCGGCAAACTCGCTGCGCGACACGTCGGCTTGCAGGGGCGTACCCGATCCGCCGGTCACATCCAGGGCGGTGCGCAGCAGCCGGATCGCCTCGCCAGCGCGGGCCACCTCAGCCCGGTCATAGATAAAATCCTCACGGTAGTGCTGACCGAGCAGGTACCAGCGCAATGTGTCGGCGCTATGTTCGCGTAGGGCGTCGCGGGCGAACACCAAGTTGCCCAGCGACTTGCTCATCTTCTCGCCATCGAGCCAGACCAAGCCGGCGTGCATCCAGATCTGCACAAAAGGCCGCTTGCCCGTCACCGGCTCGGTCTGGGCAATCTCGCAGGGGTGGTGAGGGAAGCGCAAGTCGGCCCCACCGCCGTGGATGTCGATCTGGTCGCCCAGGTAGCGGGTAGCCATCGCGCTACACTCGATATGCCATCCAGGGCGTCCGAGACCCCAGGGACTCTCCCAGGTCGGGTCGCCGGGGTTGCCCGTCTGCCAGAGCACAAAGTCGAGCGGGTCGCGCTTGCGTGGGTCGCTCGGGTTATTGCCGCGCTGGTTGGCCGTGAGGAGCAGTTCGTCGTAACCCATACGGGCCATCTTGCCAAACTCTGGGTCGGTACGAACGCTGAAGTAGACATTCCCTGCGACGACATAGGCGTGGCCAAGCTCAATCAGGCGAGCGATCATCGGGATCATCGTGCCGATCTCCGCGCTGGCCCGTGGGAAGTAGGTCGGCGCAAGGATATTCATGCCCCGATAATCTTCGAGGAGTTGGGCCGTCTGGCGCTCGGCCAGATCCTGCCAGCGCTCGCCGTCGCGCTCAGCCCGCGCAAACAGCGGGTCGTCCACATCGGTCACATTTTGACAGTAGCGCACCTCGGCACCTTGCCAGCGCAGGTAACGCACCAGCACATCAAAAATCAAAAAGGTGCGGGCGTGGCCGATATGGGTCGTATCGTAGGGAGTGACGCCGCAGACATAGAGCGTGACCGGACGATCCTGCGGAATGACAAACGTATCCTTCTCGCGTGACAGCGAGTTATAGAGGCGCATAGCTGCTCCTGGTAGATTGCCATCATCGCGTTTCCTGGCGGGGGATTGGGAATCCGACCTTGCCCCTCACCCCCGGCCCCTCTCCCTCACGGGGAGAGGGGAGATTCCTCAGCAGGACGCCTCCGGCTCCCCCTCTCCCGTTCAGGGAGAGGGGGCTAGGGGGTGAGGGCTGAGCGGCGGCAAACTGTCAAGCTGGGATAAACCTTGTCACAGCATTATAGCGTGTTGTCGAAGGTCATCCCCGCCACTGCGAGATGCGTCTCATACACAGCCGCATCGACAGCAACGCGGGTGACCAGGATCGTAATATCGTCGTGGGGATCAGCGCCTTCGGTGAAAGTCAACACGGAATCGAGGATATGCTGAACAACCTCGGTAACGCTAAGGCGTTGGGGGAGGCTCGCGACCAGAGCTTCGAGTCGCTCGAAGCCATAGAGTTCATTGCCGAGATTATGGGCCTCAACGATACCATCGCTGAGAAAGATCATCGTATCGCCCGGCCCGAGATGAACATCGACATCGGGGTAATAGGCAGGCATCAGCGTACCAATCGGCAGCCCGCTCACATCAATAAAGCGGCACTCAATCCCGCCGTTCGGCAGCGTGCGAACCAAGAGCGGAGCAATCATCCCGGCGTTCGCCACCGTCATCTGCTGGCATGCTGGGTCGTAGATCGCAATCATCAGGGCCGCGTTCATCTGGTTGGCCTGGAACCGGGGCCGGAGAGCCTCGTGGAGCGCGGTGAGCATCGCCCCAGGGTGATCAGTCACCCGCGCCTGCGACTCCAGCGTCGAACTGGTGAGCGCCATGAGCAGGGCAGCGGCCACGCCTTTGCCCGAAATATCACCAATCGCCACCGAGGCCCGGCCACCCGGCAGGGCCATATAGGTGTAAAAATCGCCACCTACCTCACTGGCCGGCAGTGAACGGGCATGGACAGTGAGGATCCCCTTTTGCCAAGGCGGACTGCTCGGCATGAGGCCCATTTGAATATCGCGGGCGAGAATCAGGCCGTGGCGCAGACGCTCGTTCTGATCGGCGATCTTGTGCAGGCTACTCTGGAGCCGCTCGGCCATCTGGTTGAAGGTATCGGCGAGTTGCCCTAGTTCATCACGGCTCTCGACAACAATCCGGTGCTGAAGCCTTCCGCTCCCCAATTCTCGGGCACCATCGGCCAGCGCACGGACTGGCCGCACAATCCGGCGGGCCTGATAGAGCGCCCAGCTTAACGCCATCACCACCACGAGCATGACCACAGCGGTCAGCAGAAACATACTACGGTAGACCGCCATGAGGAACCCGGAGGAAGGCTGCTCGACCACCACCGCCCAGCTTGACGGGGTGACCGGGCTCACCACCGAGCGGGCACCGACCATACGCTCACCGTTGGAGCCCAGGTACTCACCGACCGTGTAGCCTTTCGCAAAGATGGTTGTCATATTGACCGGCGGACTCCAGCCCGATAATCGTGAAGCGAGCATCAGGTTACTGTCGGCGTCGATCAAGAATGAAACCTTATCGCCACCCTGAACGGCGAGGCGCAGGATCTGGTTGATGCGGGTGGCACTGACTTCGGCACTAAGGGCACCCACGAGAACACCGCTATTTTGGTTACGAATCGGCAGCACCACCTGGAAGTAGGGCGTCTTATCACTCGCGCTCATAATCGGCGTGCGCCCGCCCTGACCGATTCTATAGGCATTGGCGAGTACGTCGGCACTGCTCGGCGCAATCTCGATGCCTCGGTCGTGCAACAGTGTACTGACCGCACTCGCTACCACGGTACCGTTCGTGTTGATGATCGTCAGGGCGCGCAGATCCGGCGAGCTATTGACCAGGCGCATCGCATCGGTGACGAGGGTGGAATCCGGCGCATCGGGATGCAGGTCACGCACAGCGCGCAGCAGAAGCTGCTCAAGGTCGTAGAGGAATGTGGAGATGTTGCCAGCGACCTGATCGGCGATAGCCTGCTGGCTATCGTAGGCATTGCGCTGCTGCACCTGAAAAAGCACAGTGACAAGCAGTGCGCCAACAAGCAGGAGCGGCAGCGTGGATGAAATGAGATAAGACCAGCGGAGCCAAGTGGTAATGCTTGTCGGTCGGCGGCGTGGCACGCTACCGTCAGTCAGGGCATTGTGGCTCGTTGGCTTAACACGTCCCTGGTGATCCATGACGACCTGCCCTGGATACACATGCTACGACTGTAATGAGAGGTATGGCGAGAGCGCGTATTATAGCACACGTATTTGCTGCCCCTACGGATGTCTGGAACTCGTGCTAGGGCCAATACCTTTCACATAACGAATCTACCGCCGCTCAGCCCTCACCCCCCTCTCCCTGAACGGGAGAGGGGGAGTATTTCTCACCAGGAAGGGATATACTCCCCTCTCCCCGTGAGGGAGAGGGGCTGGGGGTGAGGGGGCAAGGTCGATGCAGGATCGGCTTATTTGAAAAGTATTGGTGTTAGGGCTTGAACAGGGGGACGCTCTTGGCGGTGGTCGGGTCAACCCCAAGGACAAGGTTCGACATCCAGCCCTGCTGCCCAGCGGCGGTGCGTACCTCGTACCAATCGCCCTGACGTTGGCTGAGGGTGATGCGCGACCCGGCGCTGATCACGGCGACGATCACAAAATCGACGCCTGGGCCGCTACGCATATTGGCATTGGCGGGGACGAACACATGCGGCAGATCAGGCGTCGGTGTGGGCGTGACAGCGTGCGGCGTCACCGTCGCAGGCGGGATCGGGCTAGGCGTCACTGGCGTCACACTAGGCAGGCGCTCAAGGAGGGGGAAGGGGGTGGGGCGGGGTGGCAGGGCCGCAGCCAGATCGCCGCAGCCAGCCAGGCCCAGCGCGGCGACCAGCGATAGGGCGGTGCGGCGATGGCGGCGTAATGCAGGTTTCGGGGTGAGGGCCATCGGTAGATCCTATAGGGTGCGGGGCAGCGCAGGTATGTAGTATAGCAAGACCGCCGCCCGCTGTCACCTCAAAAAACGAGTGGCGCCCGTGCGAGATGCACGGACGCCACTGCTGATGTTGGTCGGGGCGAGAGGATTCGAACCTCCGACCTCCACGTCCCGAACGTGGCGCTCTACCAGGCTGAGCCACGCCCCGACTTGTTTGCCACGTCCCGAACGAAGAATGGTGCCGAAGGTGGGATTCGAACCCACACGAGGTCGCCCTCAGCGGTTTTTGAGACCGCCGCGTCTGCCATTCCGCCACTCCGGCGTGATGTGCGAGATTATAGCAGAGCCGAGGCGAAGCGTCAACCGCACCTTCTCACTATTAGGGCTACCGCCGACCCTCACCCCCTGCCCCTCTCCCTCACGGGGAGAGGGGAGATTCCGCAATAGGACACGTCCGACTCCCCCTCCCCCGCACAGGGAGTGGGGGCTGGGGGGTGAGGGCTGAGCGGCGATCACACGACTTTGACGTAGCCCTATCTCACAAT
>CAIRFY010000227.1 GCA_903877945.1 uncultured Oscillochloris sp.
GCGTCATCGCAGGACTGTCAAGCTGAATATGCTCATTTTGAACCATGCCTAAGGCATGGTTTAGGATCGGGCATTTCAGCTTGACAGTCCTGCGATGAGGCGATGACGCGCTCCTATCGCCTCATCGCACCATCGTCTCGTCGCTGAACTGTCAAGCTGTTCTGAATCATGTCTAAACTGTAAAGTAGTGACGAACCTTACTCAGGGTCATCAGGGTTCACGATTGACTTGAGCGAGTACTCGACGGTATTCTCCTCAACATCGCGTGATCTCACATCGTTCTTACTGAACGCCGATCCTGCCCCTGTGCCGCCGATGATCACCGTACTTCCACCGCTCTGCGTAATGCGAGCTGGTGCCTTTGGTCCCCAGAGGCGCTCGCGCAAATTAGGGTGATTTGGTGGTGCTGCATCATCATCCGCGTTGGGTTGGTCTGGTGGCTCTTCGAGTGGAATATCAAAGCGAGAACCAACCCCCAGGGTAAGGGTGCGCAGCTTGCGCTTACGGCGCAGCAGATCGCGTAAATTAATCTCCTCATCGGGATACCTCGAACCAGGCGAGGTGGTACGTACATAGCCACTAGGCGAGATGCCGAGCTTTTGGAAGATCGGGATCAGCGGGCTAAGCAGCACAAAGCGGAAAACGAGAAAGGCACCGGTTAGGCTAGCGATGACGAAGGCCAGGTAGCGCAGCCAGATCTTCCACTCGCGCTCGCGCACCGTCACAGAGACACTGCTAGTCGAGTTAAAATCGCGTCCGGCGGTTGTCTTGCCACGATACGAGACACTCAGCGCGTAGGTGCCTGGTCGGGTGAGCGGTGGCACGGTAGCGTTGTAGGATGTCACATCCTTACTCTGGAATGCGACGCTCCCAACCCCCGGCAAGGGTGCCAGATTCACCGTGGGTGTGCCATTTACAACATCAGCGTTGGCAACCTGCGCCACCAGACTGATCGGCTGATCATCGTAGGCCAAGAGCGGGTTGGCGAGAACAGAAATGATCACCGGTAGACGACCGGCTGGCAATTGATAGATTGTCGGCTGCGAGCCAAGGCCAGCGGCGTCCTCAACCTCGAAGGTCAACGTGTACTCATGACCTTCCGTGAAGGTGCCAGTAGGGATCTGCGATTTGTACTGAGGCAGGTTTGAGCCATCGGACATCGTAATCGGCTTGTTTTCGCTCTCCGGCTGATCCTTCTGCCGATAGCCGGCGGTTAGCTTGAAGGTGCTGGTGATCGGCTGCTGCGTATCCATGTCGATCACCTGCACGACAAGGTTTGTTGGCTGATCGATAGAGAGCATACCTGCCGAGTCGGGTTGGAGTAGCTGAACTTGGTAGATACTGCGATACTCAGGCTGGAGTACCGTCAGCACTTCACCGTTTGGCACGCTGAAGACCCAGTCACCTTGTTGAGGCCGTCCGATGACATAGACCTCGACAGTTGAGTTATTGAGTAAGGCCCGGAAGCGTTCAGGCGGCAAGTTGTGAGGGTCGTTGCCACCAGGATCCTGGATCGTTACCGGGATGCTGGGAGATCGCTTGATCAGCTTTATGACAGCCTGACGCACATTCGATGGTATGGGCAGTGCCACCCGCTGATCAGGAGGCAACGCCGGGGAACCAGAAATATCAGAGTAGTTCAACTTGCCCGTGAGCAGGTTATAGAGAGGAGTGATACTATTACTCGATGTCAACTCGTAATAGGTGACATTCGGGTGCTGCTTGCTCTGATCTTTCCAGAACTGCTTAGATTCATCTAAGTTCGGATCAGTACCAAGGATGACAGCGAAGAATTGTACATCACCTAGTTCATCCAGAGTGGATTTAATCTCACCAAATGTACCACCCTGAGTGGGATTCCCATCAGTGAGGAAAATAATTGCCGGGGTGTTTCCTTTCGTAGCGCGCTCACTATGCAGTTCCTGTTGAGCAAGTTGGATAGCGGCAGCGATATTCGTAGCACCTTGACAGGGAGGATCCTTGATAGCCATCGCCAGATCAGAGCGAATGGTAGGGTCATCGTTGCTTAGACGAGTGAGCGGACGCACCAAGCTGGCAGTATCACCAAAGGTAACAATGCCGAGGCTTGTCTCGCGCGGTTTTAGATCAGCAGCAAGTGCGCCGACAATGAGGTTCGCCCCTTCGATACGTAGTTGTTTCGGGTCGTTTGCCAAAATTGGCTGGTTAGACCCACACATATAGCCAAACATGCTGCCCGAGTTGTCAATGACGATCATCGCGTCTACATCAGGGAGCCGTGTCGGCGGCAAGGGCGGAGGTGGTGGCTGTGCAGGCTGACCTATGACGACAGGCCCACCTGTGGGAGATGGAGTCACTGAGCCAGCAGTGACGGCTTGTGCATTCTGGTTTGCTGTGGTGTAGTAGAAGGATGACCCAGCGCATAAAGCGATGAGCAGCGGTGTGATAAGGCTTCTCAGCATAACAACGACTCCAGCTACAACGCAGTTCGGCGGCACAGTAGCTATGGGCTGCGGACTGTTTCATCGTTGAGGGACTTCGTATCAAAAAACAGATTCAGTCGATGGTGTTTGCATTTCCAGAATTTCCTGGACTCGGTGGTGGAGGCGGACGACGGCCCTTATCTTCCGTGCGATGCTTTGATGCGTCATAGCCCGTTACTTTTTTCCGACTGAGGACATACCACAGCAGCGCCAGCGGGATAAGCAACAGGGGCAGCAGGCACCAGGGCCAGATATGAGTCTGCTCTGTAAAATTTAGAACACCGGAAAGTAATCCTGCGCCTGGAGGTGGTCCGGCGGGTACGGGTTGCTTTACCAGGGCGGGGAGAGCAGGGAGTGTTTCTTCCTGACCCACATGGATATTGTCGACATAGCCGTAGGCGGCATGGGCCTGCGGGTTACAGTCACGTACGGTAAAATTGACCAGCAACTGATGGCCGCTACGGCCCGCGAGATCAACCTTCTCGTGCTTCCAGGGAATAAAGACCCAGCGGTCTCCGGCAATCTGGTAGAAGCTTGACTGCGATAGCGACGTATTGGCCGGCGGCTGACCAAGAAACCATTCCTGGTTCGTTTGGCTGGTGTATTTGAAGTCACTAACCGGCAGAACATCACCTGCGGTCAGATCACGAACCTGAACCTGGAAATAAGGCTTGTCTGTGTCTGGATGAGACGGGGGATCATTCGCTACTACTGCATAGCTAAACTGGAGTACCGGCTTATCAATATGCGGGATCTGAATGGTATGTTCGATAGAGCTAAATTGATCACCACCATATCCCCAGGGAGTAGCATCTCCCACCATGACCGAATATTTCCCTTGAGCTACGCTGTGCATCGCGCTATCAGTGAGTAGATCAATCGTATCAGTGATCACCTGAACCTGTCCGCTGGTCTGCCAGTCGCCTACGGTACCTGCCTCGAAATCCCACGTCAATGCGTCACTAGATTGAGCGTAGGCATTCGTTGACTGCCAAGAGCCAGCGGGAAACAGCAAACCGATAGCGAGAAGGTGCCACAATACAACGATACGACCACGTTTAAGTAAGGACACGAGGGAAGCAGTCATACGCATTTCCTAATTATGCAGATACCAAGCTAGAATCAGATCTGATGAGAAGAATGAACAGAATCATTCAGAGCTTCAACGATTCCCGGAATGGACGGCATTGGGCCACGCTGGTGCAAAATATACCCCTCCAGATCACAACGCTGCATCCGCCAACTTTTGCCAATCTTAAAGGCGGGGAGCCGTCCGGATCCGCACCAGCGGCAGATGGTGGCGCGACTGACCCGCAGGTAGTCGGCGATCTCATCGACTGTCAGTACGTCGCGCATTGCTTGTAGTTCGGTCATGGACACCTGCTTTCCTGTCACCACACCGCGTTGGGTGGTGTGCCAGCGTAGAGCATCTACCCGTCGCTTACTTTGTACCGATCTCGTACTGAGATCGCTTGCCGCACGTTGAGTGCATAAAATGCCACTTGTCACATACCCTTCTATTCGCTACAATTGCTCGCAGTACATCTGTTATGCGTATACTACCATATGCTACCATATGAGCAGATGAATGATGGAACGTATCGCTCTATTGCGCTCAGGCGATGCACGTATGCTAGCAGTAAGGAGTGCTAGGAGGCTACCTGTCTCTCGCACGGTACATCGGTCGGCGGCTTTCCTGATTTGTTACATTGTTGCCAGGAAGCGGAGTGTGCTATGAACCAGGGGGATGCGCGGTGGATGCGTTGGTGCAAAGTGATCGCGGCCCTGAGCGATGAGTGTGACTGGAAGTTGAGTGCTGAGGATATTGAACGCTACGTGCTGGCGTTGGACGTGCTGCTGCCGGATACCTGTACTGAGAAGGATATCCGTCGGGTCTGCGGCTATTACCACGCTGACCATCGGACTGTTGAGGTGCTACAAAATAGCCATCTCTCTGGTCACGATGAGTGTTGGACGGTGTGGGTGCGCTATGTGGCTGAGATCCTGAGGAAGGCTGGTCTCTATTGGTCGAGTGATAACGCGGTTGATGGTGATGATCTCGCTCAGGTGGCCCAGATGGCGCTTATGGTCTCCTTGGCGAACTTTGCCTACCGCAGCAGTCTCGCTACGTGGGCACATACGGTGGTTGTGCAGAGCGTGCGTCGTCACATCCGCGATAGCCGTGCGAAAAAGCGTGCCCAGCGCCCTGACTCACTTGATGCGTTGCCTGATCTCGATGTTGTGGCCCGTGAGGATGATGAGCCGGAGCAACGGGCATTGCATACTATGCTCATTGGTCAGATCCAGGTTGTTCTGGTTCAGAGGGGCGATGATCGACTAGCGTTTATCTTTTACCTCTGGGCTAGTGAGGGGCGGCCTGCGGAGGAAATTGGTACGCTTGTTCATTTGCATCCCTCTCGTGTGCGCGCCCTCCTCGTTCATGCGCGCACGATCCTTCAGCAACACCCTACCATCCAGACTTGGGTTGTCTGATGGTTTTCCTCATATGTAGTACCATCGGGCAAGCAGAAACTCGTGCGATTCGTTACTAAAGTAAAAGAAAGGTAACTTTTTACCTTCTCCAGCGTCTTATGAACACGTAGGGGTGGTATCATTACTTCTTGTGGGGTTTGGTGCGCCTACCCTGGTGTTGATGATGCGCTGCTGATTTGTTATGCGATAACGCCGTCTCTCAGCGACGCGAGCGGTAGAGCTACATTATGAATACTTCTCTCTGTCCTGATGTCCAGGTGTGGATAACGTCCCTTGACACCACGGCGGTGCTGCTAACGCCGCCGCTGACCCTCGTGGAACACGTGTCCGACTGCGCATATTGCCGCGCCGCACTGCTGTTGATCGTTGTTGAGTTGCTCCACGTCCCCCTCGGTACTGCGCCGATAACGTGTGACCAGTGTCAGTCTGACATCGCTGCTTATATCGATTGTGAGCAATATGAGGGTATGGCTGAGGCACTCGTTTCTTATCCCCACGTTTGGTGGCACCTCTGGACGTGCGTGGATTGCGCAATGGATCACCAGTTCATTGCTACGCTCCAAGACGCTGAGGCGGTAGGATCGCTACCGCCAATTCCGCTTGTGAGCCTCGCTCATCGCCCTCATCCTCGCCAGGTTCGTCCGGTCTTTCAAACTATCATGCTCCCACGGATGTGGTTCACACGAATCCTGATGCCTCAGTTAGGCCCAACCTGGGGTCAGAGTAATGATGATATGGTGATCTACGAAGATGAGCAAGATACGTATCAGATTACGATGACTGTGCGGAAGGGACGTGTGGAATCGCGAGTGATTATCACTATCGATCCGCCTATGGACGGTAATGTGGTGATTGCTCTTGGTGATGCTACCTTTCGGGCGCGGATTGGGCCTGATGGGGTTGCTCATGTCGGGCCGATCCCCGCAGATCTGCTGACGAGTCCGATTGGTCCCGCGATGGCGATCAGGATTGAGCCAACCGAGCCGTAGCTCCGCTAGTACGGAATGTGATTTCGATACTCATCGGGTCACTCCTCCCGCATGTACGTGATCCGGCGTTGTCAGCGTTACTCCCATATCAGCCGGAGTCCCGAAATAAGGCCAGGTAGTGGCGAGTACATCCACCCCTGTCTCAGCGAACGCCTGGATGTTCGCGCTGGTCAGGCCGCCGGTCGCCACCAGCGTGAGCGAGGGAAATCGGGGCCGGAGCATCTGCACTGCCTGGCGTAGCTCGGCCACCGGGAGCTTGTCGAACTGGATCAGATCCGCTCCAGCCTCGGCCACCGCCAACGCATCGTCGAGCCCCTCAACCTCAACCCCCAACGTGTGATCCCGGCCCGTCTGCTTGAGCATGCGCAGCGCATGGCACAGGCCCGCCAGTCCGCCGAGGAAGGCCCGGTGCTGGGGGAAGATCAGGATCGTCTCAGAGAGGCCCAGCCGGTGGGGCACCGCGCCGCCAGCGAGGATGCCCTTCACTGCGAGCGCCTTGGTGCCGGGGAAGATTTTGCGCGTGGTGGCGATTGTGACGGTCGGGTGTACCTGGCGGGCGGCATCAACCAGCGTGCGGGCGCGAGTCGCGATGCCTGAGACATACTCCAGTAGGTTGACCGCGACCTTCCAGCCCTGGTGCAGCGCCTGCGCTGGCCCCTCCGCCGCCAGCACCACATCCCCAGGCCCAACCCGGCTCCCGCTGCGCGTGGTCAGCGTTACTGTCGCGCCACATAATGTGAATAGGCGACCGGCCTCCTCCGTCCCTGCGATCACCGTGGGCTGACGCGCCGCGAAGGTAATCGTCCCCGGCGCATCGCCGATGCCTAGCGCGTGGGTGGTTAGGTCTAGGTAGGGTACGTCCTCGTAGATGAGCCGCGCAAGCGCATCGTCGCTCAGGCAGCACGGGAGGGTGGGGGCGCTCAGGGTATACATTGCAGATCGCTATCCTTATGCTTGGGCACTATCACCACCATGAGTAAAATCGACACATAAAAACGACCGGACACCGAATCGCAGTGGTGCGATGGTGCCGGTCGTTGGCAAACACGTTCGTAGTTGATGTTAGGGATGTAGTACGTCAGTTCCCCAGGCGCAGGAAGGGCAGGGTGATCGGAACATACACGGTGCTACCCGCCTGGCGCCCATCGGAGGCAAAGACGATTCCGGCATCCACATCGCCACAGGCGACGGAGGTCAGCACCTCGGTGACGCTGTCGCCGTAGCGCACGACGTTGTGCAGCACAGCGTCCTTCCCTTGGGCACCAAAGAAGCCCCGCCCCTCGACCTGCGTCAGAAGCTCGCGGGTGTACTGGCCGATGGCCGTCGCCTCCGAGCCAAAGGCCAGCTTGAGGCCCGGTCGGGCCAGGTCGTCAAGGCGGGTGAGATGCGCCGGGTTGCTGCGTAACGTCACCACCGCGAGCTGGTTGGAGGCGAAGGCATAGACGCTCTCCGGCCAGACTCGCCCCGCAGCGATTGCGAGATCTATCGCCTGATGATGGGCGGGGGCAAATACATCAGCGACCGCACCCTGGCGGAGTAGCTCCGCCAGCCCCTGCGAGCCACCGAAGGTGAATCGCACCGTGACCCCCGGATACACCATGTTGAAGTCCCTGCCGATGGTTTGGAACGGGCCCGTGAGCGAGGCGGCGGCGAACACATGCAGGGTGCGCGCCACGTTCCCGCCTGAGCCTTGCATGCGCTGCGGGGCGCGGTCGTCGGGGGACTCGACCTCCGTAGAGAAGCCCGCGCTGAGCAGCGCCGCCTGGCCCTGCGGGGAACGCACATAATCAACAAAGGCAGCAGCCAGATCGGGCTGAGGGCTGTTCACCGTCATCGCGATATGGTAGGTCACGGCTGTGGCCGTATGGGGTGCGGCGAGGCTGCGGTCAAGCCAGCCTAAAAAGCTCTCCAACTGGCGCACACGTAGCTGGAGAAAGCGTCCCGCGTCGGGCTGGCTGGCCCGGCCGATGATTCGGGTGCGCAGATCGTCGCGCCATACCCGACTCGCCGCACGCTGGGCCACGAGTAAGGTGCGGACTGCAGTCGGCCCCGCACGCTCGGCAAAGTAAAGCCTAGCCAGGAAGTCGAGCCGCAGATGCGTCGGGTTGTCTACGGGTGTGGTGCGCCAGTAGGCAAAGGCGGCGTCACCGGCGTCGGTTACGTGGAGTACCTTGCGCGGCGGGCGCGTGCCCTGAGACTCCAGGGTCGTCGCGAGGTAGCCCGCCTGCTCCAGCTTGGTTACCAGGGCGTAGAAGTGGCTGAGCTTGAGCTGCCACACCGCACCCAGCGCATCCGGGGCGTTGAGTTGCTGGTAGACCGCGTAGGCATGCTGGGGCTGCTGGCGCACGAAGCCGAGCAGGGCGTGCTCAATGGTCAGCGGCGCTTGGTGGCGAGGGCTCATGCGACCTCCACAATGCGGTGGGCAATACCGGGCTAGTTACTAATTCATTGAATAGAAATATTATCAGCTATGGAGGGCGCGTTGTCAATAGGGTGCGTCAGAATACCTGAATCGCCGTGTTCCGTGGCATCATACGCAAAGTAGTGGTAGCACCGGTCGCTGCGTGCGCCGCACGGAATCGCGTGAAGGACGTGTCTATGGAGTCGCCACCAAACTGTCGGTTGATGCTACACTAATGCTGATCTAAACCCAATACTTTTCGAATAAGCCGACCTTGCCCCCTCACCCCCTGCCCCTCTCCCTCACGGGGAGAGGGGGCTGGGGGGTGAGGGCTGTCCGGCGGCAGATTCCTTATTCGAACAGTATTGGATCTAAACCTTGGCTTAGAAAGGCACATGCTCTATGAAGTCAGAACAAGCGCAGACGTTCTTCGATACATTGCTCCAGAACCTCCCCGATGTTTTTGTACTCTGCTTCGACAAGGACTTTCGCTATAGTGATGTTCAGGGTGGCGGACTAGAGCGCAGCGGCATGACCTCGCGTGAGGCCGCGCTTGGACACACCCTCTGGGAGGCGCTGCCGCCGCCGGTGGTTCATACGGTTGAGCCAGCCTATCGCGCCGTTTTCGCGGGCCAGCGATCACGGGTTGACGTATCCTATGATGACAGCAACTACGAGATTATCGTTGTGCCTGTACGCGACACATCCGGCGAGGTGGCGAGCGGGATCGCTATTGTCCGTGATGTGACGGCTCAGCGGAACTCTGAGTATCAACTCCAGGTTATTACAGGGCAGGAGGCCGCGCTGCGCGAGTTGAGCACGCCCCTTATCCCTCTGGCCGATAATGTGGTGGTGATGCCGATCATCGGCACCATCGATGCGCGGCGCGCCCAGCAAATTATGGAGACGTTGCTTGAGGGGATTGCTGCGAACCAGGCCGATGTGGCTCTGCTCGATATTAGCGGCGTACGGGTGGTTGACACCCAGGTGGCCGATGCGCTGCTGCGGGTCGCCCAGGCCGCAAAGCTGCTCGGCACGCAGATCGTCCTCACCGGCATCCGCGCCGAGGTTGCCCAGACGATTGTTCACCTCGGTGCCGATATGACCGGGATCGTCACCCGATCAAACCTTCAGGACGGCCTACGCTACGCCCTCACAATGGTGGGGGCCGATATGGCGAAAGCCTCAGCCTTCGCCAAAAATACCGGCACCCGTTAGCCCAGGCGCAGAGCCTGGCGCTTCATATAGGCCAGGATGGCGCTGATCCCGTTGAGTCGCTGCGGGCTGAGTACGCGATGCAGTCCCATCTCCTGAATAAAGTCAGCAGACACGGCAGCCACCTGCTCGGGCGTGGAGCCACGTAGGCCCTCGGCTAGAAGCGCGGCGTAGCCACGGGTAGTCGGGGCCTCCTCAGGCACATCGAAGTGGAAGCGCACGCCCGCGCCCTCACGCTCGGCATGGACGAAGACCGGGCTCATGCACTCGTGTACCTGCTCCATGTGCTGGTGGTTCTGGAGTGCCTCGGGCAAGGGCGGCATGCGGTCGGCGTATTCCAGCAGCAACTCCAGCTTCTCGTCCCGGTCGCTTGCCTTAAACTCCTCAACGATCTCGCGCAGGCGCGGTGGCAGATGTGGCACGATTATCCCCGCTCTTTCAGAAGGGCGCAGCAGCGCCGCGCTGCTGCGCCTTTACCCCTACCTTCCGCCGCGCTGCTGGAGGAGTCCGATCAGCGAGTTCAGCACACGGGCACGGTACTCGGTAGCGGTGGCCACATTCCGCTCGTGGATCTCGAACAGGGCACCGTCAAGCTCCAGGCCGCCGTCGCGGCCTTCGCGCATCGGCACCACCGTCTTGCTGTCGCCGTCGAGCTTCACCTGCGTGTAGGCACCGGGGCGCTCAGTCTCAAGGTCAGGCGTCGCCGTGGCGCTCGTCAGAACGTAGAAGGTCTTCACTTCCATCACCGACGCATTCTCAATGTAGGCAGCGACCTTCTCGGCGGCGGCGCGGATGGAGTTCTCAAGCTCGGTGGGCATAGGTGGATGCTCCTTTGTGATATTAGACATGGTTCAGATCAGCTTTACAGTTTGGCGGAGACGCGATGAGGCGAGGATGCGATAGCATCGCCTCGTCGCCTCGTCGCCTCCTCGCATCCTCGCATCCTCGCCTCCTCGCCTCCTCGCCTCCTCGCCTCCTCGCCTCCTCGCATCCTCGCCTCCTCGCCTCCTCGCCTCCTCGCCTCCTCGCCTCCTCGCCTCCTCGCCTCCTCGCATCCTCGCCTCCTCGCAAGACTGTAAAGCTGAATGTGCCCATTTTGAAACATGCCTAAGGGATGGTTCGTAGCGACTTTACAGTTTATCGCCGGTCAGCCCTCGCCCCCCAGCCCCCTCTCCCGCTGCGGCGGGCGAGGGGGGGTATTTTCTTTCAGGACGCGATATACCCCCCTCTCCCGCGTGCGGGAGAGGGGGTATAGCTATGCTATACTCCGAAGAACAACACAAAACCCACTCATTCTGAGGCCAAGCTCCGAGTGGGTTTTGCGATATCTTTTTCGATGGTACGGCGGTGGTGTGCCGAAGGGCCATTCTCGCACCTCGGCAAGCTGAAGTGGACATTCTCCGCATCGTCTTCAGCAGCACGCTGGTGGAAGAGAGTGACGAAGATCGCCCTGGCGTGATCATTGACTACGATTAAGGATGGCACTATCGTGGGGCTGGAGATTCTGGACGCCTCGCAGCGTACCGAGAACCCGCTCGCCGTGGAGGATGCGGTGCTGGCGTTTGGCCGTTCTCTTGCGATACCACAGGGAACACCGGGACACCAACTCCTTGCCTTTGCCGGAGTTATTGATCCCGATGACATCGCAACAATGAGTCAGATGATCGCGCAGGATTGTGAGAGCCGGGGGACTGAAGCCCCCGGCTAGGTTCTACGAAGGCCGCTGAAGCGGCCTGCCCGAGGCCGCTGAAGCGGCCTTCGTAGGTGTAGCCCGCCCGTTTACGGGCCGGGCGCTCTGGAGGCAGATTCAGAAAGGGGTTTTCTATGATCCATTCTCCTATCGAGAATGATGAGTCAGGTGTCGGAGACCTGACAGGTGCGCGCAACGGATGATAGTGCCCCCACGTAGGTACTCCCGAGCGCGCACCTGTCAGGTCTGGTGGTCTACAATCTACAATCTACAATCCAAAATCGGAAATCTCCCATGACCGACTCCCTCCTCCCCACCATCCAGCACTACCTGGACACCGCAGCCCAGCCTAACCGCCTGCGCGATCTGTTTGCCCAGACCCTCTTGTGGGGCCGTCCCCAGGGCGCAGCGCAGCCCCTCGCCGTTGGCTCGCCGGTTAGCCAAACCCTAATGGCGCAGCCGGTGGCGCAGCTTGGCAGCTTGCCCGTCTTCCAGATCACCTGGCCGGATACGAAGCTGCCCACCGTCACCGAGCGCCGTGCGGTCTATCACACGCTGGCGCAGGTTGCGTTGGAGCATCTGCTCTGCTATGTGACGCAGGATGGGCGGCGGCTGGCCTTGGTCTGGGCGCGTGACCGGGGCGGGAAGCGGGTGGAGCTTCGCACGCTGCCCTATGACCAGGGTACCCCGGCGCGGACGACGATTGAGCGCCTGGCCGCGCTGGCCTTCCGCCTTGATGAGTTCGATATGTTTGGCCATATTGCGCCGAACACGGTGATCGCACGGCTGAACGCAGCCTTCGATGTTGAGGCCGTCACGAAGCAGTTCTTCGCCACCTATCGGCAGTGCTTCGATGGGGTGGAGTCCCAGCTTACGGGAATCTCTGATGCCCGTGCGCGGCGGCTCTTCACGCAAAAACTCTTCAACCGGCTGATGTTTATCGTCTTTCTGGAGCGCAAGGGCTGGCTGACCTACCAGGGTCAGCCGACCTACTTGCGGGCGCTGTGGCAGGCGCATCTCAAAGAACGGGTGACGGACGCCAGCGCCAACTTCTACCAGAGTCGCCTCACACTGCTCTTTTTCGCCGGTCTCAACACGCCGCATGAGGTCAATGTGGTGGACATTCAGCACGGCAGCGTGATCGAGGAGCGCATCGGCAGGGTGCCGTATCTCAATGGCGGGCTGTTTGAGGAGGAGGCCGACGACCGCGATCCGGCGATCCAGGTACCCGATGGCGCACTGGAATCGGTGATCACGGAGCTGTTCTATCGCTTTAACTTTACCGTCACCGAGAGTACGCCCTTCGACCTTGAGGTCGCCGTTGACCCGGAGATGTTGGGCAAGGTTTTTGAGGAACTGGTGACGGGTCGCCACGAGAGCGGCAGTTACTACACGCCGCGCCCGATTGTCGCTTTTATGTGCCGCGAGGGACTCAAGGGCTATCTCCAGACGAAACTGCCCACCGAGTCGCCGGAGGTCATCGCCCGTTTTGTGGATGAGCGCGGGGCCAGTGATCTGCGCAACCCCGAGGCGGCGCTGGCGGCGTTGACCCAGGTGCGCGTCTGCGATCCCGCCTGCGGCAGCGGTGCCTACCTGCTCGGCATGCTCCAGGAGTTGCTGGCGCTACGCACCGGGCTGTTCACGGCCCGCAAGGTTGATGCGGTGACGACCTACGAGCGCAAACTGGCGATTATTCAGGCCAATCTCTACGGGGTTGACCTTGACCCGTTTGCGGTGAATATTGCCCGCCTGCGCCTGTGGCTTTCGCTGGTGGTGGAGTACGAGGGCGAACACCCGCCGCCGCTGCCTAATCTCGACTACAAGGTCGAAACCGGCGACAGCCTAGCCGCGCCCGACCCGTCGGGCGGAGTGCAGCCGGATATGTTTCGCCGCCAGCAGATCGCTGATTATTTTGATCTGAAGGATCGCTACCTGCGCTCTCACGGCACCGCGAAGCTGACCCTGCGGGCCGAAGTGACGGCCAAGGAACAGGAGATCGCCGCCTGGGCGCACCCCAAGGGTGGCGTGCAGGGCTTCGATTGGGCGGTGGGCTTTGCCGAGGTATTTGTGGCGGGGGGCTTCGATATTGTGGTGGCGAACCCGCCGTATGTGCGCCAGGAGTTGATCAAAGACCAGAAGCCGACACTGCAAAAAGTCTATCCCGAAGTCTATACCGGCGTGGCCGATCTGTACGTCTACTTCTATGCCCGTGCGCTCCAGATGCTGCGCGTCGGCGGCATGTTGGCCTTTATTTCGCCGAACAAGTGGTTTCGGGCCAAGTACGGTGCGCCCCTGCGCAAGCATATCGCGGCAACGTGCCGGGTTGCCAGTATTACCGACTTTGGCGATCTGCCCGTCTTTCAGGCTGCCATCGCCTATCCGATGATTTTTGCGGCCCAGAAGGGGCAGACCGCCGCGCCGGGTGCGATCTTCACCCAAGTGAAAACGTTGGAGCCGCCCTACCCGGATGTCCTGAGCGTGATCCAGGCGCAGGGCCACGCATTGCCGCCCGAGGCGATGCAGGGCGCAGATTGGCATTTGGATACGCCCGCTGCCGTGCGCCTCGTCGAGAAGCTGCGCGCCGCTGGGACACCCCTGGGCGACTATGTGCATGGGCGCTTTTACCGAGGCGTATCAACTGGCCTGAATGCAGCCTTTGTCGTTGACCGCGCCACCCACGACCGCCTGATTGCCAAACATGCCGCGTCGGCAGAACTGCTCAAGCCATTTTTGCGCGGGCGCGATGTGAAGCGCTGGCGGGTGGATAGCAATGATTTGTACCTCTGTTATGTTGGGTGGGAAACGCCTATCAAGGAATACCCGGCAATTTTTGAGCATCTTCAGCAATTCGAGGCCGATCTCAAGTCTCGTCCAGAGGTGAGCCAAGGAAAACTTCCGTGGTACGCGCTCAGTCGGTATGCCGCTGAATACTGGCAAGCGTTTGAGCAGCCGAAAATCATCTACCCGGACATTGGGAAACAAGCAGAGTTTGCGTATGACACTTCCTCAAGTTTTCTGGGGAACACCATGTATTTAATACCGACAACTCAAATGTGGTTACTTGGATTGTTGAACAGTTCTTCCGTTTTTTGGTTCTACAGTCAATTAAGCCCTCAGATACGAGGCGGCTTTGTGCGCTGGATTGCTCAATATGTAACTCAAATCCCTATCCCGCCCGCCCCGGCGGGCGAACGGGAGACTATCGCGGCGCTGGCGCAGCGATGCCTGGACGCGAAAGGCCAGGGGGCGCAGGTAGCGGAATGGGAGGCGGAGATTGACGAGCGAGTGGGGCGGCTGTACGGGCTAACCAGTGCCGAGATCACGGCGTTGCGGGGGGAGCAGGGGAAGGGGTAGAGACGCACTATTTTGCGTCTCTCCTGCGGAGCGCACCATGAACGCCTGCGCGGGTCGATCAGGGTTGCTTGGACGAGGCAAGCAGATCGCTCGGTGTGACCACCGTGATCGGAAA
>CAIRFY010000228.1 GCA_903877945.1 uncultured Oscillochloris sp.
CGGGAGAGGGGGAGTCGGACGCATCCTGGTGCGGAATCTCCCCTCTCCCCGTGAGGGAGAGGGGCTGGGGGTGAGGGCCGGAGGGTGACTTTGCAACAGCCCTGACAAAGTGACAGGGAACGCAGTCTTCACCCCGGCGGTAGTGTAGCATAGAAGGCAATGGTGCCAGAGGGTGAGTCCAAGGCTGTTGCAACGTCGTGTGATCGCCGCTCAGCCCTCACCCCCCAGCCCCCTCTCCCCGTGAGGGAGAGGGGCTGGGGGTGAGTCTCTTCACCCGTTCCACACGTCCCTGGTGTGGTAGAATGCCTCTTACCCAATGTACATTACTGTTCGGACACCTGCGCTGCATCAGGGTATCGCTCTGTTGCCTGATTCCCGTTCCCTGGAACCTAGCCTTACGGCCCAGGCCAGCGTCTGGCATCCTAGTGCGATTGCCCTGGAACCTGAGGTCTTGTTTCAGAATCTAGAGGAGCTGCGTCGTGCTGATCGGTCTCTCTGCACTTAGCTTCAGCTACCGTTGCGGCCTGATTGGTCGTGGCACCGGGCGGGTCACCGGACAGCCCCTCAGCATTGAGGAGATCATTGCGCTGACCGTCCGCGCTGGTCTGCGCAGCGTTGAGTTTCCCCTCGACATGCTCCCTGACCTTAACCCCGAGCGGCTCGCCACCCTACGCGCCCGCCTTGTGGCATGCAACATCATCCCCGTTGTTGATAGCGATGTGGTCGATGTCGCGACCCTTGAGCGCCATATCCCCGCCGCCGCCGCTCTCGGCGCTCGCACCCTGCGGGTCACGGTCAGTACGGTTATCGAGGGTTGGCGCTCGCGCTTCATTGCCGACTGGGATCGCTACCTCGATGAGGTGATCTCCCGTCTGCGCGATGTGCGCCCGCTCGCCGAGCGCTACGGAGTCTGCATCGCTGTCGAAAACCATCAGGATGCCACCTCCGACGATCTGCTGCGCATCGTTGATGCCGTTGGCGGCGAGAAGATCGGTGTCACGTTCGACGCCACCAACGCCTTTATTGTCGCCGAAGATCCCCTCGCTATTATCGAGCGTCTCAGCCCGCACGTCCGCAACATCCACCTTTCCGACTACACCGTCTACCCCTCCGAGCAGGGCTGGCGCCTCGTGCGCTGCTCCCTGGGCGAGGGCAACATGAACCTGCGCCGCCTCTTCGCCGCGATAGAACGGTTCACCCCCGACGCCCCTTGTCAGATCGAACTCGTCAGCCACACCGCCCGTCACCTGCGCCTCTTCGCCGACGACTGGTGGCTCGGCTACCCCCCACGCGACATCCGTCAGATCCTGCCGGTTCTGCGCCAGTTTGCTCAGACATCCCGCTCGGTCGGCGATGAGTGGCGTACGCCCTGGGAGCGCGGTGCGGGCGAGGCCCAGAACGGTTTCTACGAGGATCAGCAGTTTGCCTCTAGCGTCAACTACCTCCGCGCTATTGGTATTCTCCCACGTGTGTAGAGGCGGGAACCAGGATACTTAAAAAATCCGCTTCCCTTCAACCACGCTATTCTTGAGCAGAAAAGATTAGGGGTTTTCCTAATAGCCACAGCCCATTGTGTCGGTTACACTTGGGCCATCACCTCGTAGCTTCATCGAATTAGCCTCAGGAAACCCGTGTCATGAAAGGAGCGAACAATGGCTGACGACATCCTCGCCCTGACCCGCGCTATCCTGCCGACGACTCCGCCGCGCTGGACGAGCCTGGCCCAGCAGGTGCCCGCCGATCTGCTCACGCGCGCTCCGGCGCCGGGCGAGTGGTCGGCCCTGGAGTGCCTCCAGCACCTGGTCGATACCGAGCGCCTGGTCTTCCCGGTACGCATCCGCGCCCTGCTGGCCGGCCAGGACTTCCCGGCCTTCGACCCCGATGCCCAGGGCGACCTCCAGGCCGCGCCGTCTGGCCCCGCCGATCTGGCCGCGAGCTTCGCCGCCCTGCGGGCGGACAACCTGGCCCTGCTGGCCACGCTCACCCCGGCCGACCTTGACCGGCAGGCGCGCCACGCCGAGCTGGGCATCGTCTCGCTGGGCGAGTTGCTGCACGAGTGGGTCGGCCACGACCTGATGCACACGATTCAGGCGGAGCGCGCGCTGCTCCAGCCCTTCATCCTCGGCTGCGGGCCGTGGCAATCCTACTTCCAGGATCATCTGGCTCAGAATCCTGCCTCGGGAGCGGCATGATGGCTATCCCTCCCTTCAAGCTGGAGCGCTACTTCGCCGCGTGGGAGTTTGTCTCCCCGTACCTGCTCTGTAGCTCAGATATCGAGGGCTGGGCGCTGGCCGACCTGCTGGCCCTGGCCGACAAGGACGGGCGCGCGCGCTGGGACGGGCTGTCGTTGGGCTACACCGAGTACCCCGGCCTGCCGGCGCTGCGCGCGGCCATCGCCGAGATCTACACCCAGGTGGCGCCCGATGAGATCCTCACCTTCGCCGGGGCATCGGAGGCGATCTTCGCCTTCATGCAGACCACCGTCGCTCCCGGCGACCACGTGATCACCTGGTGGCCGGGCTACCAGTCGCTGGCGGAGGTCGCCCGCGCCCGCAGGGCCGACGTCACGCTGCTGCCGCTCCGTCACGACGAGGGCTGGGCTGCGGAATGCCGCTCAGCCGCTCGTCGGAGTGGCAATAGCCGCAAAGATGGCCGACATCGACAAGGATCTGCTCCTGGATCTCAACCGGGATATACGGGCGGCTCATGAGGTGGGAACCGGCAGCTCGGCGAGCGTGGGCAGGTGGTGGCCACGGCTCTTGAGCAGCACGTAGGCGTGGGCCTTGCGGAGCGTCACCGCGTCGGCGTCCTGGGAAATCCGGGTGAGCCACTCCTGCCCCTCAGGCGTGAGCGTCCCATCCGCTTTGCGCTCACGCAGGACATCGTAGAGGGCCAGGGTGTCGCTATTCATGGTGCTGCGGCGCTTCGTCCGAGAGGTGGGTCATGGCGGCCAGCTCATCCTGAACCGCCTGGGGGAGGTCGGGCTCCGGCGTCGGGGGCAGGCTCTGCGCGAGGGTTTGGCGCACAACCGTATCGACCGACTGTGCGGCCGCGTGCGCGCGCTGCTCCAACTGCAGGTAGAGATCTTCGGGAACCTCAATGGTTCGTGTCGTCATCGATCCTCGCTTCCTACACCGGCTGTTCGACCTCAGCGAGATCCCGCTGGAGGCCAAGTGCTGCGTAAATTCGCTCCAGGCGCGCCTGCTTTTGTCCGCGCAATCTACCTGAAAGGGCGATCCGGTTTGGCGACTAGCCACGCTCCAGGTGTAAGAATTTTATCTGCTCGTCGTTGAGCGTACCACCAGCGGTGAGCACCGCCGCGATTTCAGTGTCTCTTGGTGAGTCGGTATGCTGGTACGCCGCATTAGATTGCCTTGTACTACCACCGTACACCGTACCAGATCCTCCTGAAGCGACCGTATTTCCGGCGATTCCGGCGGGTGCATCTGCGTACGGTACGGTCTCACGAACACGCTGATCGGATGAGACATCCGAAAAAAGTGTTGACAGTTCATTCCCTGCTGCGGTTGCTTCAATGGCGGGATTGTGTCGTGGCAGCCGTGCAATGACCGCCTTCCGCTCCTCGACGGTCAGGTAGGGGATGCTCACCGACACGACATCGCGGTAGAAGCGGGCAGTGAAGCAGCCGCGCTCCGATAGCTCGGAGGGCGGGATGCCGCCGCGATCCTTGATCTCGGCGGTGGACATCCCCAGGTTCGGCTTGTCGGCATCACGGCTCACCTGGCCGCCGGCGATGGCCAGGCCAATCTGCCGATGCCAGCCGGTCTCCCAGTTCGACGCATCCTGCATCAGGATGCAGTAGCGGATGCCGCCCGCCAGGGCCGACGAGAGCTCGCGGGTGAGCCAGCTCTCCATCTCGCGGCCCAGTACCTTCTCTCGCAGCGACAGCTCGTTGATCACGACCCAGACCAGCGGCGGGCGCAGGTTCGCCGGGAGTTCCTCCCATATGGTCGTTGTTCCTGTAGTTGATGAATCCGTGCGTGAGCGGCTATAATCAACGCGGAGGTGGTACCTATGACAATCAGCACTGTCCTACACGAACAGCGCGAGACGATCACGCGGATCGCGGGCCGCCACGGCGTGACCCGCCTGCAAGTCTTTGGCTCTGTGGCTCGCGGCGAAGACATGCCGGAAAGCGATATCGACCTGTTGATTGAGACTGGGGCCGAGACCAGCGCCTGGTTTCCGGCTGGTCTCATCCTCGATCTCGAACAGTTGCTTGGCCGACGGGTCGAGGTGGTGACGGAGCGAGCGCTGCGCCCCGAGCTGCGTGAGCGGGTACTCCAGGAAGCTCGCCCCCTATGAGAGACGACACCATCTATCTGCGCCATATTCTGGAGTGCATTCGGCGCATTGAGGATCACGTGGCTGGCGGGCGTGACCCCTTTTTTGCCTCTGACCTGCTGCAGGACGCGACGTTGCGCAATTTGCAGACCTTGTCGGAGGCGACGCAGCGCCTCTCCGACGCGGCGAAGGCGACGTAACCGGATATCCCCTGGAAGGAGATCGCCGCGTTTCGGAATGTGCTCGTGCATAACTACCTCGGCATTGATCTGGAGCTGATCTGAACCGTCGTTCATCGGGATCTTCCTCCGCTGAAACAGGCGGCCCAGGCTATCCTGAACCCACCTGCTGCCTAGCTGCGATACCGCTGGCATCGGCCCTGCGGCACCCGGTGCCGCAGGGCCAGGTCGTTATAAGCGAGACCCCGCCGGTCGCTTCCGGTAATCCTCGGCGGCGACCCGCAGGATCTCCCCGCCGAACGCCAGCTGGTACATGCGTGAGAGTACCCAGGGATCCAGGCTGTCGGGTGCGCGGTTGCTGGTGATGATCGTCGGCAGCTCCTGGTTGTAGTAATCACCCGCCTATGCGACTCTGGGGTCGCTTCATACGATCCCCGGATCGGATCATGCGACTCTGCCGTCGTATCGTGCGACCCCCGGATCGGATCATGCGACTCTGCCGTCGTATCATCGTCCGCATCAGGGGCACCATGCGATCCTGATGTCGCATCATCGTGGCTATCGGTCGCCTGCGCGGCATCCTGATGCGATCCCGGGATCGTGTCATACGATCCTGATGTCGCATCGTCGGTCGCGCCGGGGATGCGGCGCAGCAGGGTCTGCACATCGGCCAGGGTGGCCTTGCCGGAGTTGAGCAGCGCCCGCAGCTCGGTCAGGACGGCGGTGTCAGGGGCGCTACGGGCGCTGGTGCGCAGGCGGCGAGTATCTGTGTTGCTCCTGCGACCGCAGCGCCCGCGCAGACTGGCCAGATCCCGAGCCTGTCACTGATCATCCCCACGCTGGCACCGATCCCTACCATCACGGTTACGATTGTGCTCTCCGCATCCCTGGTGGTCTCGCCTGCACAGACCATGGTATCGGCGCTGCTTGTTCCCGCTCAAGGCGCGGTGATCTGGTGTCAATCTGCGTTTGGTGTGAATGGGTTTGCGCGGGCGCAGACAGATGCAGCGCCTATCGTGGTAGGTGTGGCCTCTGCCTTTGGATGGATCACCGTCATTCAGGAAATCGGCCCGCTGGCGTGGATCATTCCTGCCTTGCTGATCACGATCCTCATTCGCGCAATTAAGCCGGTTATCTCAATCGTGAAGTATGTCAAGCAAATTATCCCATTCCAATAACGATCCGCTATCAGTATTCAGTACATACAGGATGACACCCAAGCAGATTCGTACGGCGCAAACGGACACGCCGCAAAAATTGGCACACGTGGCCAAACCGAACCCATCCCCCAGGAAGGCCAGTAACCAGCGAAAGCGCGTAGCATCTACCCGTGCGGCTCGTGCCAAAGCTGCGGCGAAACGTGAGCAGGAGGCCCCGCAGCGTGCGCAGGCGCAGGAGGAGGCCAAGGCCCAACGCGCCGCTGAACGCGCCGTTAAACAGGCGCAGGCATCTGCCCAGCGTGCGCAGGCGCAGGCGCAGGAGGAGGCCAAGGCCCAACGCGCCGTATTGCGTGCCCAGGCTGCCCAGGCGCAGGAGGAGGCCAAGGCCCAACGCGCCGCCCAACGCGCCGCAACGCGTGCCCAGGCTGCATCAGGGTGCGCTACGCGAAAACCTCGCTGTCGTGGGGCTGAGCGAGTCGGATCTCGCTGGCGTCGAGTCGCCGGTGCTTGTGCGCGAGCGCATCACGGAGGTTGACCGGGCCGCGTTCGCCCGCGAGGCCAACGCGCCGCCGGTGCTGCAAATGTCTACCCTGGAGGTAGCGCTCGTTGACTCGCAGCGCATATCTGGCGAGCTGGTAGGGCTGCTCGCCGTGCGCGAGGGTCAGAGTATTGATCAGGCGCTACGCACCAAAGCGAACGCGGAGTTTGTTCGCGGCTTTATTGGGACGCTCAGCGAAAACGAGTCGGCCCTGCTACAGCGAAAGGACGGCACCTTGGCCCAAGCGAGAATTCGACGCATCAAGGCAGCCTTGTTTGTCCGCACCTTCCAGGGCGAAGCTGGCGAGCGCCTCGCCGATGTCTTCCTAGAGGCACTGGACAGCGACATCAAAAACTTTGAGACCGCAATCAGCAGCTCATTGCCCGTACTGGCGAGGGTCGAGCAGCGGATCGCCAGTGGTGAGCGCAGCGCAGTTCTCAGCATGACCGAAGATTTCAGCAATGCGATGCACAGTTCCTCAGTCCACGGATCTAACTTCGGCTCGTGGCCGAGTTCTACAAGGAGCGCCTTATCCCGTTCGATCAGTGCGTTCATTTCCGCCGCATACCGCGTCAGTACCGCATCTTCATGCGGCCTTAACCAGATCTCAACTTGTATCCGTCTCACGTTCGTCTCCATACCCGATTTCCTTCTTACTCGTGTTTGGGCACAAGGAGAGTATATTTTTTGAAAAGGATTTTGTCAATCCTTGTTAAAGATAAGAAGCCACAACCCTCTAAGGCTGTTAGGACGATTCAAGAGCGTTCTACGGGTGATTACGCCCGGAATGGAGCGTGCCCGCGTGGCGACAAGAGGGGTTGACGGGCACAACAAAAGCCCCCTGGCATTTGCCAGGGGGCTTTGCGCTAACGATGAGCCTTAGATCAGGTCGAGGAACTCCTGAACAGTTAGCCCAGACTGGCGGATAATCGCCCGTAGGGTGCCTCGGTCAAGCTCCGTATGATCGGGAACACTGATCGTGGTTCGTGGCTGGAGTCGCTCAATGATCATATGGCTTCCGCGCTGGCGGGTCTGCACAAAGCCCGCCTTCAGCAGCGCATGCAGGCAGCGCCGCCCAGAGATGATTGGTAGTGGTGGCATACTAAATGATCACCAACTGGCGGTCGAGCGTGTCATCCGGCACGGATTCGCCATGGGCCTCAATCGCCTCGATCATCAGCGAGATCGCCTCTCGAATATTGGCGATGGCATCGGCGCGGGTGCGGCCCTGGCTGATGCAGCCGGGTAATGTCGGCACTTCGGCAACAAACCACCCATCTTCGCCGGGATAGATCACCACCTGGCGCGGAGCGTACACATGCGTAGTCATGATTGAGCCTTCCTTGGTCGCCCGCTGCGCGGCTTGGCCGGAAACACCGCTCGGCCTGCGATATGTCCCTGCATCTTAGCAATGGCTTGTGCTAGGACTATATCGCTCTCATCAACTCTACGCCGTGGTTCAGGGATTAACACCCTCACCCATCCAGACCTAACCCAATTCTGAATGGACTGGACTGAAAACCCATACTTCTCCGCCGCCTCGCTGATCAAAATCGGCACACCCACAAACGGGCGCATCGCCGCGCGCAGCTCGTCAACCACGCGGGCGGCGTCATCCAGGTCGATCTGCTTGTCATCCCCGGCCACCAACCCATGCTGGCGAAGCTGGGCCAGGATCTCAGCCGGGAAATCCAGCGCAGCGCCCGCAGCCTTCGCGCTCACATGCTCCATAACGATGCTCATCTCTGCTCCCTCATTCGTTTTGAGGGTGAGTATAGCACGGGGATGGGCGATAGGCGATAGGGTCATAGGGAGGGCTCCGGGGTGTCAGCTCTGGATAATCGCACGTGCGAGATCAAGCGCCATGTGCGCCACATCTACCATCAGGTGCCCTATCCCGCCGATAATAATCGACAAACCTTCAGCGATTTGGTATAGTTGATGCACGAGAGTTGGGTTCATAGACGGTCTCGTAACAGGCCCGGAGCGTGTGTTGACGCTACCGGGCCGCTTATTTTGTTGTTGAAGCGACAAGAGCTAGGTACCATTTAACGGCACCTAGCTCTTTTGTAGTCTGGAGCCAATGGAGAGGCTCGAACTCTCGACCTGCTGTTTACGAAACAGCTGCTCTACCAACTGAGCTACATTGGCGCAACGCCCCGCATTGTAGCGGAAAGGGCTACGGCTGTCAAGGTCGTTTTTGCTGCCCCTCAGGGCATGAGCAAAGTCAGCTCCGGCCCCCTCACCCCCTGCCCCTCTCCCTCACGGGGAGAGGGGAGTTTCTTCATCAGGATGCGCTCGGCTCCCCCTCTCCCGTTCAGGGAGAGGGGGCTGGGGGGTGAGGGCTGTCCGGCGACCACACGACTTTGCAC
>CAIRFY010000229.1 GCA_903877945.1 uncultured Oscillochloris sp.
GGATGCCCTGAGGGATTTTGGATTTTGGATTGGGGATTTTGGATTTTGGATTGGGGATTTTGGATTTTGGATTGGGGATTTTGGATTTTGGATTGGGGATTTTGGATTTTGGATTGCAGGCTCCAATCCAAAATCCAAAATCCAAAATCCAAAATCCCCAATTATATGGAGTACGCTATGCGGCTGGTCACGTATCTCGATAGCGCCGTTGCGCGGGTTGGCGCGGTTCACAACCATCTGGTGATCGACCTGAGCGATATTGCCCCGGATATGCTCGCTCTGATCGCGGCAGGCCCAGCGGCACTGGAGGCGGCCCGCAGTCGCGTGGCGAGCGCAGATGGCGGCAGTTTCCTGGAGCATGTCACGCTGCTGGCCCCCATCCCGCAGCCGCGCCAGAACATTATCTGCCTGGGCATGAACTACGCCGCCCACGCCATCGAGTCGCTGCGGGCGAAGGGGCTGCCGGAGGTGCTGCCCACGTACCCCGTCTTCTTCAGCAAATCATCCAGCGCGATCAACCACCCCGGCGCGGACATCCCCCTGATGCCCGAGCTGTCGTCGAAGCGCGATTGGGAGGCCGAACTGGCCTTTGTGATCGGGCGCGGCGGGCGCAACGTCTCTCGCGAGGACGCCCTGGACACGATTTTTGGCTACACTATCTTCAACGATGTATCGGCCCGCGACCTCCAGACCAACCACCAGCAGTTCTTTTTCAGCAAAAGCCTGGAGGGCGCTGCTCCTATGGGGCCGTGGATCGTCACCGCCGATGAGATCCCGAATCCGCACGCCCTCGGCCTACGGCTGCGCCTGAATGGCGAGACGATGCAGGACTCGTACACGGGCGACATGATCTTCGACATCCCGACGATCATCGCCACGCTTACGCGGGGGATGCGCCTCGCGCCGGGCGATATTATCGCCACCGGTACGCCCGCAGGCGTGGGCATGGGCATGACGCCGCAGCGCTGGCTGCGGTCGGGCGATGTGCTGGAAACCGAGATCGATGGGATCGGGGTGCTGCGCAACCATATCGTGTGACGGAGGGCTACCAGTCTAAGGCATGGTTCAATCCAGCGTGACAGTTCAGCGACGAAACGATGACGCGGTGAGGCGCTCCGTATCGCCTCATCGCCTCGTCGCATCATCGCAAGACGGTAAAACTGAATGTGCCCATTTTGAAACATGCCTAAGACTCCTGTCGCATAACAAAAATGCCAGCGATGCTGGTATTTTTGTTATGCGCGTCAAAACCGCTTGCGTGGATGCGGTATGATAGGCGCAGCGCGGCCCCCACACGACATTTCAGACGTACGATTCAAGCTTGGAGAGCGACAAAATGACCGACGACGATGGTATACCGGCGCGGTCGCTGCTCGCTCATAGTTCGTCGTTTCTCGTGACAGTATGCTGATAAGAGCGCCTAGAGAGTCCATGTGAACAATGAGGAAAAAATGAGCATCCCAAGTCGGAGCCTCACGGCCCGCCCCGAGTGGCGAGCCCTAGCCGAACACTACAAGACGGTCGGTAAGTCGCACTTGCGCGATCTGTTCGCGGCGGATCCTGGTCGCGGCGAGCGGCTTACCGCCGAGGCCGCCGGCCTCTTCCTCGACTACTCAAAGCACCGCGTTACCGATGAGACCCTTGGTTTGCTGGTGCGACTGGCCGAAGCCTGCGACTTGTCGGGGCGCACCGAGGCGATGTTCAACGGCGAAAAGATCAACATTACCGAGGGCCGCGCTGTGCTGCACACCGCCCTGCGTGCTCCACGCGGTGCGACCGTCTTTGTTGATGGGCATAACGTGATACCCGATGTCCACGCGGTACTCGACCGTATGGCCGACTTCAGTGATCGCGTGCGTGCGGGGGTTTGGCTGGGTTACACCGGCCAGCGTATCCGCGCCGTCGTGAATATTGGCATCGGCGGCTCCGACCTCGGCCCGATGATGGCCTACCGGGCCTTGCGCCACTACAGCCAACGCGACATCTCCTTCCGCTTCGTCTCAAACGTAGACGGCACCGACTTTGCCGAGACCGTGCGCGACCTCGATCCGGCCAGTACGCTTTTCATCGTGGCCTCGAAGACCTTCACGACCCTGGAGACGATGACCAACGCACGCAGCGCACGGGCCTGGCTGCTGGCTGCGCTCGGTGACAAGGCTGCTGTCGCCAAGCACTTCGTGGCCGTCTCCACCAACGCCGCCGAGGTCGCCAAGTTTGGCATTGATGTCGCGAACATGTTTGAATTCTGGGACTGGGTGGGCGGGCGTTACTCGATGAACTCGGCCATTGGCCTCTCGACCATGATTGCCCTCGGGCCGGAGGGCTTCCGTCAGATCCTGGCTGGTGCCCGCGCCATGGACGAGCATTTCCGCACCGCACCCCTGGCCCAGAACCTGCCCGCCCTCATGGGCCTGCTGAGCGTCTGGTACAGTAGTTTCTTCGACGCCGATACCGTGGCGGTGCTGCCCTACGACCAGTACCTGAGTCGATTCCCAGGCTACCTCCAGCAGCTCACGATGGAGAGCAATGGGAAGCGCGTGACCCTGAGCGGAGCCGAGGTGGATTATCAGACCGGGGCGATCTACTGGGGTAAGCCGGGTACCAACGGCCAGCACTCGTTCTACCAGCTTATCCACCAGGGTACCAAACTGTTTCCCTGTGACCTGATCGGCTTTTGCAGGAGCCTGAACCCCCTGGGCGACCACCACGACCTGCTGATGGCCAACATGTTCGCCCAGAGCGAGGCGCTGGCCTTCGGCAAGACCGCTGAGGAGGTCGCGTCTGACGGCACGGCGGCGTGGCTGGTGCCGCACCGCACCTTCCCCGGCAACCACCCAACCAGCACGATCCTGGCTGACACCCTGACCCCGGCGGTGCTCGGTGCCATGGTGGCTCTCTACGAACACAGCGTCTTTACTCAGGGCGTGATCTGGGACATCGGCTCCTTCGATCAGTGGGGCGTGGAACTAGGCAAGGTGCTGGCCGGTCGGATTGTGTCCGCGTTTCGTTCCGAGGGCGATCCCGAGCTGCACCACGATAGCTCGACCAACGCGCTGATCCGGCGCTACCGCGCCAGGAAGGTGACGCGGTGACGCGGGGACGCGGGGACGCGGGGACGCGGGGACGCGGGGACGCGGGGACGTGGGGACGCGGGGACGCGGGGACGCGGGGACGCGGGGAC
>CAIRFY010000230.1 GCA_903877945.1 uncultured Oscillochloris sp.
CGCTCCGTATCGCCTCATCACCTCATCGCCTCGTCGCAAGACTGTAAAGCTGAATGTGCCCATTTTGAAACATGCCTAAGACAAGGTTTCAGGTGCCAGGTTTCAGCTTTACAGTGTGGCGATGAGGCGAGGATGCGACGAGGCGATGCTATCGCGTCCTCGCGTCCTCGCGTCTCCGCCACACTGTAAAGCTGTTCTGAACCATGTCAAAGGCGCAAAGGCGCAAAGAATTTTGCTTCGTTTCGCCTCTTTACCTTTGCGTCTTTGCGTCTTTGCGTCACATGAGCGGATAGTGTGACGCGAAGACTATTCCTCCTCGGCGCGGGGCTTGCGGATGAGTTCCGGCTCGACCGGTGCCTCGGCGGCGACGATGTCCTCAGAGGCGCGCAACTGGCTGAGCGAGATCAGCACCTGGCCGGCGTCGGCGAGGATTTTGTAGGTGCCCTGCGCGACCAGATCGCGGACGTGGATGCTCTTGTCTAGTGCGTCCAGGCCACTGATGTCGATGTCGATGTGCTGGGGCAGGTCGTTCGGCAGAGCCTCGACCATCAGCGAGTTCAGGACGTGGTTGAGTAGGGCGTCGCCACGGGCGACCATCGGCGACTCGCCGACGGCCACGATGGGGACTTCCATGTGGACCGCCTTCTTCAGGTCGATCACCTTGAAGTCGATATGAAGAATCGCCCGGCTCACCGGGTGACGCTGGATGTCTTGGACGAAGACGGACTGGATGCCGTGATCCTGGATGGTCAGGTCGATCACCGAGGTGCGGCCCGCCTTGCGGAAGCTGATTTCGAACTCGCGGGCACCGACCTGGATGGAGATGGCGTCGAAGTTCTTGCCGTAGACGGTGGCCGGGATCTGGCCGCTCTTGCGCAGATACTTGACCTTCTTGCCGAGCACGGTGCGTACCTGAGCGCTAACAGTCTGGTGGGAAGCCATGGGGGAGCTGCTCCTCATCTTGTGCGCGCCGCCCGGCGCCGCACAATACTTATACAGCGACACAAAACACGGCGACCGGCGGGGCCGCCAGTCGCGCAGGGCAGAGTGTAGCACAGGGCGCGATTCTTCACAAGTCTTGACAGCGCCGCCGTGTCATAGTATAGTCAGCTCAGGAATAGTCAGCTCTGACTAAAGAAAGGAACCTATGACGACATCAAAGGGCGGGGCATCGCTGAAATTGGTACTTACCGTGCTGTTCTTGGGCGTCCTGATGGGCGCGTTGGACATTGCCATTGTCGGGCCGGCCCTACCGGCCTTGCGGGGGTGGTTCGAGGTGGATGATCGGGCGGGGGCCTGGATTTTTACGATCTACGTGTTTATGAACCTGCTGGGCGCGCCGCTGATGTCAAAATTGAGTGACCGCTACGGGCGGCGACCGGCCTATATGCTGGCGGTGGGCCTGTTTGCCCTCGGGTCGGCGGTTGCCGCCGCTGCGCCGAGTTTTCTGGTGCTACTGATTGGTCGGGCGCTCCAGGGCATCGGCGCGGGCGGTATCTTCCCGGTAGCCAGTGCCGTGGTAGGCGACAGCTTCCCGCCGGAGCGCAAGGGCTTCGCCTTGGGCATGATCGGCGCAGTCTTCGGGCTGGCCTTCATTATCGGGCCGATCCTGGGCGCGCTGCTGCTCACCATCAGTTGGCACTGGATCTTCTTGGTGAACCTGCCGGTGGCGGTGGTGGTGGTAGCTCTGGGCTGGAACGTGCTACCGGCCACGGGCGCGTCCAAGCCCCTGCCCTTTGACATGCTCGGTATGATCACCCTGGCCCTGCTGCTGGGTGGCCTGACGGTGGGCGCAAGCAACCTGGACGCCAAGAATCTGCTGGCTAGTCTGACCACGCCGCTGGTCTGGCCCTTCCTGCTGATGGCGGTAGCCGCCACGCCAGCCTTCTGGTGGGCCGAGGGCCGCGCCGCCGACCCGCTAATTCGTCGCACGCTGATCAGTACACGGCAGTTGGGACTGGCGAACGGGCTAAGTATCGGGGCTGGCCTGGGCGAGGGCGTGATCGTCTTCCTGCCGAGTCTGGCGGTGGTTGCTTACGGGGTGAGCGTGAGTACGGCCAGCTATATGACGCTGCCGGTGGTGCTGGCAATGGCGGTGGGTTCGCCCCTGGCTGGCCGAATGCTCGACAAGGTCGGCCCGCGCTTGGTGATTATCGTCGGTACGCTGCTGCTGACAGCAGGCTTGCTGCTGCTGGGTCTGTTGGGCGCACAGATCTGGGCCTTCTACGCAGCCAGCACCCTGATTGGCCTGGGCCTGGCCAGCCTGCTTGGTGCGCCCATCCGCTACATTATGCTCAACGACGCCCCGCCCAAGGATCGCACCGCCGCCCAGGGCGCTGTGACCGTCTTCACCGGAGTGGGCCAACTGCTCAGTGGTGCGCTCGTCGGCGCGGTAGCGGCCAGCGGCGGCGGCGGGGTCTCGGGCTACACCCTAGCCTATCTGGTGAGCAGCGTAGCCTGCTTCTTGCTGCTATTCCTGGCCCTCGGGTTGCGCAGCCGGACCGCTGACGAGGTGCCTGTTGCACGGGCGACGGCTGCTACGCAATAAAAACATACTGCTACATCACACAGCCGGAACGTAATTGCTGTATACTTCGCGGACACGCCGATCCCCACCACCTGTGCAGGCTCCGTCCTATGCCAGAGTCCCCTGAGATAAAGAGCGTCCCCGCGAGCCGCGTTGTTCGTGCGGTCTATTGCGACGGGCTGATCCGCCCTGAGGAGCCGCTCGATCTGCCTGAGGGTACGCCGATCCAGATGATTGTCCCTACAGGGCTGACGGTGGTTGTTGCCGGGGAAAGCCTGCGGTCTGCCCCTGGTCACGCGAGCGGGAGCGTCCTGTCTCGCCCGCTGGGCCGGACGGGCCTTCTGGCCGAGCTGTGCTTGTCCGATGCCCTCATCCTTAGCGTTGGGCTGCTGCTTTATGCGCTTACCCGACTCGTGGGCCTCACTGCGTTCCCGATCTACTTCTTTTGCGATGAGGCTATCCAGACGAATTTGGCTCGCGCCCTGCTCGCTAATGGTCTGCGCAGCGCCGATGGGACATTCCTGCCGCCGTATTTTCTCAATGCGGAGAAGTGGAACCTTAGCCTGAGTATCTATGTCCATCTGGTGAGCACGGCCCTCTTTGGGAGTTCGGCCTTCCTGACCCGCGCTACTTCGGTGGCGGTGAGTGGGCTGGCTCTGGTGGCGGTGGCGCTGGCTTTGCGCCTGGTTTTCCAGAACCGCTTCTGGTGGGCTGGCCCGCTGGCGCTGACGGTTGCTCCGGCGTGGTTTTTGCACTCGCGCACCGCGTTTGAGACGGTGATGATGGTGGCGTTTTATGCGTGTTTTCTCTGCTGCTACCTGCTCTATCGCACCCGTGGGGCGGTGTGGGCTTTTCCTGCGATTGTCTTTGGCGCGATGACTTTCTACGCCTATGCGAATGGTCAGGGTGTAATGCTGGTGAGCGGCGTGTTGCTGCTGTTGTCGGATCTGCGCTATCACCTGCGCCAGGGCTGGCGGGTGATCAGCGGGGCGTCGGCTGCGCTGCTGGTCGCTGTTGTGCCGCTGGCGCGTTTCCGTGTGCTGAAGCCTGATGCCTATGCGGGACAGATGCGTGCCCTTGACTCCTACTGGACGCACACGATCCCGCTGGGTGAGAAGCTGGCGACCTTTGGCGCAACCTACCTCGCGGGCATGAGTCCGACCTATTGGTTTTTGCCCAATACGGTTGATCTGGAGCGCCACCGTATGGCGGGCATGGGCCACCTGCCTCTGGCGATGCTGCCCTTTATCGTGGTGGGCCTGGGGGTTTGCGTGATCCGGCTGCGCTCGCCGATCCACCGGGTGGTGCTGGTGGCCGTGCTGGCTGCGCCCTTCTCGTCGGCCTTGGTGGCCGTCAGCATTACCCGCGTGCTGGCGATGGTGGTGCCCGCCGCCATCCTGTTTGCTATCGGGCTCGACTGTTGTTATCGCTGGGTGGCTGGGCGACTGCACTACCGGATCGCTGCCGGGGTGGTGGCGCTCACGCTGTCGGTGGCGAGCCTGTTGCTGCTGCGCACGGCCCTGACGGACGGGCCAACCTGGTTTACGAACTATGGCATGGCTGGGATGCAGTACGGTGCGCAGCAGCTTTTTGGCGAGGCTATCCCCGATCTGTTGGCCCGCGAGCCGGACACGCAGTTGCTGGTTTCGCCAACATGGGCCAACAATCCGAATGCCTACCTGGATTTTTTTCTCTCCCCGATCCAGATCAGTCGTGTCCAGATGATTAACATTGATGCCTTCACTGTCTCGCGCCAGCCGCTTGACCCGGCCCGCCAGATCTTTGTTATGCCGCCCGACGAGTACGAGCGTGCGGTGAAGGATAGTAAGTTTATTGTGAGCCCGCCCGAGCGGATCATCCCGTATCCGAACGATCAGCCCGGTTTTTATGTGGTACGCATGCGGTACGTTGATAACGTCGATACCGTCTTTGCCGCCGACAGGGCCGCTCGTGCGCAGCTTGTCGCGGAGCAGATGGACATTGGCGGGCCGGTAACGGTGGCCCATTCGCTGCTGGATATGGGTACGCCGGAGAATCTTTTTGATGATAACCCGAACACGTTGATCCGTGGCTTTGAGGCGAATCCGTTGGTGATCGAACTGCGCTTCGCGCAGCCACGCAGCATTGGCGGGGTGAAACTTACCGTCGGCTCGATGAACTTCACCTTGCGCCTGATCGGCACACCAGCCGACGGTGGCCCCCAGATAATCGCGGAGCAGCGTTACAACGGGCTGCCGCCTGACCCGACCGTGAGCCTGGATCTGCCCGGTGGCACACGCAAGCTGAGCGTGCTACGCCTGGAAATCTCCCCGGCGGGGGCCGAAGAGGTGGCCCACGTCCATGTGCGCGATCTGGCGCTGCGGTAGGTCGCCATGCGTCGTAGCGCCCCCATCGCCTTGGCTGCCTTCGTGGTGATCGGCCTCGTCTTAGCCGAGTTCCTCGGCCCGCGTCTGCCTGTTCCGCTGGACTTGCCACCTCAGCAGCAGGTTGTTACGATCAATCCGCGTATCGGCGTCCACACCCGCCTTACCGGAGTCGGCGATGAGGCGTACATCCAGCGCAGCCTCGTGCAGGTGCGCGAGATGGGCGCAAGCTGGATTGTCGAGCTCTTCCCCTGGGCCTATGTCCAGCCGCGCTCGCGCTACGGCTACGACTGGGCCGGTGCCGACATGGTCATCCAGCACGCTCGTCGCCAGGGACTCCAGGTTGTCGCCCGCCTCGACCTCGTGCCCACCTGGGCGCGGCCAGCTAAGACCACCGACCGCTTGCTCGACCCGGCGCGCTACCAGGACTACGCCAATTATGTGGCCGCCTTCGCCGTGCGCTACCGGCCCCTTGGCGTGCGTCACCTCCAGATTTGGAACGAGCCCAACTTGCGCTTCGAGTGGGGCCAGCGCCCGCCCGACCCCGGCGCTTACGCCGCCTTGCTCAAAGTGGTCTATCCCACTGTTCACGCCGTCGTCCCCGACGCGATCATTATCGCCGGGGCGCTCTCGCCCGGCCAGTCCATTGACGACGGGGCCACGCGCATGGACGACATGCAGTACCTCGCCTCGCTCTACGACGCCCAGGCTGGCCCCTTCTTCGACATGTGGGCCGTCCATGCCTACGGGGGCCAGGAGCCGCCCGACGCCGCGCCGACCCCCGAGAAGGTCAATTTTCGGCGTGTCGAACTGGTGCGCGCCCTGCTCGACCGCCTAGGTGGTGGCGACAAGCCGATCATCATCACCGAGGGCGGCTACAACGACCACCCGCGCTGGAGCGCCGCCGTGCGCCCCGCCGAGCGCATCCGCTGGACAATCGCCACCTACGAGCAGGCCCGCAGCTACCCCTGGCTGGTGGCCGTCGTCCTCTGGCAGTTCAGTACCCCCTTCGCCACCCACTCCTACCCCGATAGCTGGAACTTCGTCGCCCCTGACGGCACCCCGCGTGCGATCTACCTGGCGGTGCAGGCGTATGCCGTGCCTGACAGGGCGCATGAGCAAAGTCAGTTCCGGCCCCCTCACCCCCTGCCCCTCTCCCTCACGGGGAGAGGGGAGTTTCTTCATCAGGATGCGCTCGGCTCCCCCTCTCCCGTTCAGGGAGAGGGGGCTGGGGGGTGAGGGCTGTCCGGCGACCACACGACTTTGCAC
>CAIRFY010000231.1 GCA_903877945.1 uncultured Oscillochloris sp.
CGCGCCCGCGCCCGCGCCCGCGCCCGCGCCCGTCGCCCCCATCCCCGCCACATCGACCACCATGCGGCTCCCGCCCACCCCCGCATCGCTGGAGATTCAGACGCCAGACAAGGCCACCCACCACCTCGCGGATCGGCTGATATGGGCGCTGATCATCATCCTTGGCCTGATGCTGTTGCTCGGCGCTGGCATTTACGTGATCGTTATGTTGCGCGGCTAAGACAAGGTTTCAGGTGCCAGGTTTACAGTTCGTAGCGCGGGCTTCCTGCCTGCGGTGGTACTCCTGACCGCCTGGAAGGCGGCGCTACGGTCGCGGCAAACTGTAAAGCTGTTCTGAACCTTGTCTAAGGCATGTTTCAAAATGGGCACATTCAGCTTTATAGTCTTGCGATGATGCGCCGAGGCGATGAGGCGCTCATATCGAGTCATCGCCTCATCGCCTCGGCGCTGAACTGTCACGCTAGATTGAAACATGCCTAAGACATGGTACAGAACAGCTTGACAGTTTGGCGATGCGGCGATGTGGCGATACAGTCGCATCCTCGCCTCATTGCCACGTTGTAAAGCCGTTCTGAAACATGCTTAAGGAAAGGATGGTGGAGAGTATACCAATCCTCATAAGAGCCGTAAGAAGGAGACCAAGCTTCTGCTAAGTGAAGCCTGGACTCGTCCTCGCGGATTTAAGAGGACTGCTGTATCAATACGAAGTGCGTGTAACTCACTGCGAGAACTTTACACAACACCAGGGTATCTATCTACGTACACACTCATTCCTGTCGTACCTACATACTGCGTAAGGTGAGTATGAACCTCTCAATTCGCTTAAAACTCTTAGCTGTCGTCGGAATGAGCCTGGTACTCCTGTTGGTACTAGGCATCTTCGCGCTCTCCCAGATGAGCGAGATGAACGCACGGGCCGCCTTCGTGGGCGAAAAAAGTATCCCTACCCTCAATACAGCCTCTGACATACGCCGGATTGTGAACCGCTACCGAGCGCTCCAGGGATCGTTCCTGATCATGTCTTCCCAAGACCTAACGCGTGTGACGGATGAACTGGCCCTTCAAGAGAGGGATATGGCCGTACTGCTCCGCAGTTACGAGGGCATGATGACCACCGACCAGAAGGAGCAGCAGGCATACAACACAATTGTTACCCAGTGGACCGACTTTGTCAGTCAGACCCACAGCTTGATTCTGACAACGGCTAACAGTGTCAGCATAACGGACAAGGGAACTGCTTTCAATGCACTCGAAAATGAATTTCAGTCCCTCGTCACGAGTACCACCACGCTGCGCGATATTGTTGGCACTCGAACTGACGAAGCCATGCGCAGTGCGCAATCTGCCTACGACGGCTCGCGCACACTGCTGATCGGCAGCATCGCACTGTCCATCCTCTCGTCTGCCATCGTTGGCGTGTTTGTCTCGACGCTGATTGTCCGCAACATCAGTTTGCTCACCCGCGCCGTTGCCGCCGTCGCCGCTGGCAACTTGGATCAGCAGATCACACTGCACAGCCGTGATGAACTGAACACCTTGGCGAATGGGCTGAACCAGATGACCGAGAACCTGCGTGCGACGAAGGCCACCGAGCGCGAGATTCGTGTCGAGATCCAGCGGGTCGTGACCCACTACAGCGGGTTTATTACCCGTATTGCCACTGGCGACCTGACCTCACGTATCGAGGAGCAGGGCGATATCGAACTGCGCCGGATCGGCACCGACCTGAACAAGATGGTCGATGGCTTGCACCAGATCACCTCGCAGACCCAGCAGGCTGCCGCAAGTATCGCGGCGGCAGCAGCCGAAATCCTGGCTGCTACCACCCAGCAGGCTGCCTCTGCCACCGAGCAGTCGGTCGCCATCACCCAGACATCTACCACCATCGATGAGGTCAAGGCCATCGCCATCCAGACGGCCCAGCAGGCCGCTCAGGTAGCCCACGATAGCCAGGTCGCCCTGAATGTGGCGCGCGAAGGTACTGGCTCGGTTGAGGAGACGGTCGTCGGCATGGGCCAGATCCGTTCCCGCGTCGAGAGCATCGCCGATACCATCCTGGCCCTCGCGGAGCAGACCCAGGCGATTGGCATGATTATCACCACGGTGAGCGATCTCGCCGACCAGAGCAATCTGCTGGCGCTGAACGCCGCAATCGAGGCCGCCCGCGCCGGTGAGCAGGGCCGTAGCTTCGCCGTCGTCGCCCAACATGTGCGTGACCTAGCCGACCGCTCGAAGGGGGCCACCCAGCAGGTGCGCGAGATTCTTATGGAGATCCAGAAGGCCACTAACACCGCTGTGCTGGTGACCGAGGAAGGCACCAAGGGTGTCGAGTCCGGCGCACGCCTCGCCAAGCAGGCTGGTCAGGTGATCCACCGCATCGCCGCCGAGGTCGAGGGCGGTGCTCAGGCCAACGTGCAAATGGCCGCTGCCGCGCAGCAACAGACGGCGGGCATGGAGCAGATCGGTCAGGCCATGGGCAATATTCAGCAGGCTACCACCCAGACGATGGTCAGCACGCGCCAGGCTGAGCGCGCCGCCCAGGATCTGCACACGCTTGCCCAGTCTCTCCAGCGCACCATCTCCGCCTATCGATTGTAGATTGTTGATTGCAGATTGTTGATTGTCGCAACCCTCTTGCAGCTATGAAAGGGAGTCAAGGCTTTAGCCGATTGAAGCCTTGACTTCCCCATCACAACCGGGATGTAACAGCTATTGTAGTTTTGACTGCACGGTGTCACATCAACAATCCGCAATCCGCAATCTGTAATCACACGAAGGCTTCCTATGTTCACAGATGCTGACATTATGGCCCAGGTGCTCGCCGCTTTTCGCGCCGAGCAGGCCGAGCATCGTCAGGCGGCTGGCGAGATCTTGCTGGAATTGGAGCGCGACCCGACTCATCCGCAGCGGAAGGAGTTGCTGGATCAGCTTTTCCGCGAAGCCCATAGCCTCAAAGGTGGTGCCCGTGCCGCCGGGTTGCTGGATGTCGAACAGCTTGCGCACTGCATTGAGGATGTGTTCGCTGCCGCACGCGATGGTCAGCTTGAACTGAGCCCATCGGTGTGTGACCCGATCTACGCGGGACTTGATGCGGTTGGCGTCCTGATGGCCCGCTACGATGCCGGTATACCGGCTGACCTTACACCCTACCAATCCCTGCTCGATACACTCGCTGGGACTCTTAGCGGTGGATCTACATCATCTGCGCCCGCGCTCGTTTCTGTGTCAGTGCCCGTGTTTATGCAAACGCCCGCGTCTGTGCCCGCGCCCGTGTTTATGCAAACGCCCGCGTCTGTGCCCGCGCCCGTGTTTATGCAAACGCCCGAGCCTGCGCCCGCGCCCGTGTTTATGCAAACGCCCGAGCCTGCGCCCGTGCCCGTGCCCGCGCCCGAGCGGACTCCTGTGCTTGTGCCTACGATAGTGCCAGCGAGCGTATCAGAAATCGTGGCCGAGTCAAAGCTGATGTCCACGCAGCCCCGCCATGGCGAGGATTCGGCGACGGTACGTCTGCCTACCAGTGTACTCGACAGCCTGCTTAACGAGGCTGGCGAACTGATGACCTGCACGCTCCGTGCCCACGAGGCTGCCCGCGAGGCCGCCACACTGGCGGACCTGCCCGCCCGCTGGCGGCGGACGTGGCGGCGCATCGGCCCACGGATTGCCCGCCTCCGTGCGGAACCTTCCGCCATACGCCCGATTGTCCATCATCCAGACTTGTCCACGAGCGTGGTCCCCAACCCTACCAGTATCACCGCGTGGCAACCCCGTGATCTGATCGAGGCGCTGGAACAGGCCAATGACTTGCTTGGCGAGATCAGTGCCACGATGGTTCGGATTGCCCGCCAATCGGCCGAGGATCACTCCCGTCTCGCCGCTGTCACAGATCGGCTCCACGATCAGGTGCGGCGCACTCGTATGCAGCCGCTGGCCACGCTCTTCCCGCCCTTGCGCCTCCAACTCCGCGAGATGGCCCGTAATGCGGGCAAGCGTATCGAGATGAGTGTGGATGATGGCGGCGCGGAGGCGGATCGCCAGGTACTCGACCAACTGCGCGAGGTGTTGCTCCACCTCCTACGTAACGCCGCTGACCACGGGATCGAGCTGCCCGCGCAGCGCATCGCCGCCGGCAAGCCCGATGTGGGTACGGTGACGATTAGCGCCGAAGTGAGCGGCGACCACCTAAACATCCAACTCAGCGACGATGGAACCGGGGTGAATCTGGCGGCGGTACGCGCTCGTGCTGGGTCGGTCGGCATGATCGCCGATGTTGACCAGGCCAGCGAAGCGGATCTCCTCGACATGATCTTCCTGCCGGGCTTCTCCACACGCCATACAGTCAGCGAGATCTCGGGGCGAGGCGTGGGCCTTGATGTCGTCCGTACCCTTGTTGAGCGCATGCGTGGGCATGTGTCGGTGTGTAACCATCCCGGTAGGGGGGCCGACTTCCTAATCAGCGTGCCGATCTCGCTGGCTCGTTCCCACGGGCTGCTGCTGCGCGCCGCCGATGCCGTGTATGTGCTGCCCCTCGACGCGATCCAGCGGATTGTCGCCATCGCCCCTACCCAGATCCGTCACCTTGAGGGCCGACCGGTGCTACGGCTTGATGATCGGCCTATGCCCGTGGTGTCCCTCGCCGATCTGCTGGGCATGCCCCAGCTTACGGCGACCCCCGGCGGACTCGCCCTGATCCTCGGCAGCGGCGAGCGCCAGGTGGCATGCCAGATCGATGCCGTGCTTGGCGAACAGGAATTAGTCATCCACCGCCTACCCTCGCCTCTGGTGCGCGTCCGCTTTATCTCCGGGGCCACGATCCTCGCTGACGGTCAGGTGGTGCCCATTCTGGATGTCGTCGATCTTGTGCGGGCCGCCGCCGGAATCCACCGTGCCCCACCCCCTGCCCCTAAGATCGAAGAGGTGCGCCGCGCTCCAATGGTGCTGGTCGCCGATGATTCGATCACCACACGCACGCTGGAAAAGAACATCCTCGAAGCTGCGGGCTACAGCGTCCGGCTTGCTACCGACGGCCAAGAGGCACTTGACCTGCTACGATCAATGGCGGACAATGGGGGTTGTGATCTGCTTCTCAGCGATGTCGATATGCCTCGACTCAACGGTTTCGATCTGACCCGCCAGGTGCGTGGAGACGTGAAGTTGCGCCATCTGCCGGTGGTGCTGGTTACGTCCCTCGATAGCGCGGGCGACCGCGAGCGGGGTGTGGCAGCCGGGGCCGACGCCTACATCATCAAGCGTGCATTCGACCAGCAGGCGCTTCTTGATATTATTGGCCGGCTGGTCTGAGCAGAGCGAGGCATCTATGATTCACGCCATGTCCACCTTGCCCGAGCTTGCTGTCACCCTGCGGAGCGGGGCGTCTATGATTCAATCTCCGTCTGCCTTGCCCGAACTGGTCGTCACTTTACGCATCGGACGGCAGCACTACGCCCTGCCCCTGGAATCTGTTAGCCAGGTGGTGCGTTTACCTGACCTGACAGACATCGCCGGTGCGCCGCCGGTTCTTGCGGGTGTGCTCAACCTGCGCGGCACCTTCCTGCCGGTACTCGACGGCCACGTTCTGATCAATATTCCGTCCACCCACTCACTCGATAGCAGCATCCTGGTGATCGCCTTTGACGGTGCGCCCATCCTTGGCCTGCTGGTTGATGAGGTAGAAGAAGTTCAGCATATCTCCGTCGCACAGATTGTCAATCTGAGCAACGGGGCAGCCTTTATCCGTGGAATCTTGCGCGATGGTGATCGCTCTATCATCCTCATTGACCCGGTTGCACTGCGACTGGTCATCGCATAGAAAAAGTCCGTCGGGTGTAGCAACTCAGGAGCGCCGCAAGATATTGCCTCGCTTCATCGCTAAGGGATGGTTCAATCCAGCGTGACAGTTCAGCGATGAAACGATGACGCGGTGAGGCGTTCCGTATCGCCTCATCGCCTCATCGCCTCATCGCAAGACTGTAAAGCTGAATGTACCCATTTTGAAACATGCCTAAGACAAGGTTTCAGGTGTCAGGTTTCAGCTTTACAGTGTGGTGATGAGGCGATGAGGCGATGAGGCGATGCTATCGCATCCTCGCGTCCTCGCGTCTCCGCCACACTGTAAAGCTGTTCTGAACCTTGTCTAAACTGTAAAGCTGATCTGAGTCATCTTAACTATGCAATCACAAATCCGAGTACTCGTCGTAGACGACTCACCGTCGCAGTTGGCCCTTATTGTGGGGCTGTTACGTAACTCTGGTGATTTTGAGGTGGTGGGGACGGCGGCTGACGGGCGAGCGGCTGTGGCTGCCACAATCAAACTGCGCCCGAGTGTGGTGGCAATGGATATCTACCTCCCGATCCTGGACGGCTACCAGGCCACTCGCCAGATTATGCAGCAGTGCCCGACGCCGATTGTCCTGTTCAGCAGTGTGTCCGGCGACGCCGGGGTGCGCTCGATGGAGGCTCTTGCCGCAGGAGCTTTGGCGGTAGTCCCCAAACCAGGAGGCTTTGGCCTGCCCGCTATCGCTGCGGAACACGCCCAGTTTCTCTCGATGTTGCGCCTGATGTCGGGGGTGCGCGTGGTCACACGGCATGCGCGCCGCGATCTGCCACCCGCGCCCGCCCGCCCAGTCGTCCGCCCCATAGTGCCCGTCACCCGCCCGGAGATTCTGGCAGTGGCGGCATCTACGGGTGGCCCGGGTGCCCTTAAGACATTTCTCGAAGGACTCGGCTCTGGATTCTCCCTGCCCATCCTGATTGTCCAACATATCGCCCGTGGTTTCTCACCGGCCCTCCAGGAATGGCTGGCCAGTGTTGTTCCCCAGCCACTTGGTTTTGCCCATGCCGACGAGAGCCTCGTGCCTGGCCGTGCCTACCTCGCCCCCGATGACCACCACATCCTCGTGTCTTCCGCCGGTATGGTTTCCATCGCCCCCACCATTCCCTCTGATCGCTACAGCCCCAGCGCCGACCGGCTCTTCGAGTCGACCGCCCGCTGGTACGGCTCGCGTGCCGTTGGGGTGATTATGACCGGTATGGGCGACGATGGTACTCGCGGGATGAGTGCCATGCGGACAGCAGGTGCCTTCACCCTCGGCCAGGACGAGGCTACCTGCGTGGTCTATGGTATGCCCCGCGCCGCCGCTGAGGCTGGCGCAGTGGTTCGTCAGTTGCCTCTCGGCGCACTCGCTGGTGCTGTACTGGCATCGCTCATGTCCTCTGCCGGATCATAGCGAGGCGAGGTGCTTTGTGATTGATCTCCCGCTTACGGATGAACTTTACAACCTGCTGCGCGACCTGCTGCGCAATCGGCTGGGCCTACACTTTCCTGCGCACCGCCGTACCGATGTGGCCCGCGCTATGACCATCGTCGCCCACGAGCATAGTTTCACCGATCTGAACCGCCTCTACACCGCGCTCATCGCTGACGGCCCGATCTGGGACACGGTGATCCGCTGCTTGACCATCGGTGAGACCTACTTTTTTCGCAATGGCGCGCAGTTCCGCGCCCTGCGCGAGCATATTCTCCCCGAATTGCTCACCCGTCGGGCCGGGGTTCGCAGCTTGCGCTTTTGGAGTGCCGGCTGTGCCAGCGGTGAGGAACCCTATTCTCTCGCGATGGTCCTCGCCGACATCCTGCCCGCTAGTACCGGCTGGCAGGTCAGCGTTCTTGCGACTGATCTGAACCAAGACTTCCTTGAACGAGCGCGTCAGGCTCTCTATGGACAGTGGTCGTTTCGCGAGACGACCGAGGAGCAGCGGGAACGCTTCTTTAGCCCCGAGGGCGGGCGCTGGCGGGTGCGGCCCGAGATCCGACGCACCGTGATGTTTAATCGACTCAACCTTGCGGCGGAAGAGTATCCGGCTTTGACCAATGGCACGATGGCAATGGACGTGATCTTCTGCCGAAATGTGCTGATCTATTTTGATGAAGCGACGATCCGCGCAGTGGCCAAACGCTTCTACGCGACCCTGGCCCCCGGAGGTTGGCTTGTAATTGGACACGCCGAACCTAATGCGCGGATCTTCTATGACTTCGAAACAGTGAATGCCCCTGGTACGGTTCTCTATCGTAAGCCAGCCGATGCACCGCTGTTCACCGTGCCCTCATCCCTGCCCTTTGCCGCTCACTTTCCACCTGTCGCCCTCCTGCCGTTGCCCGCGAGTCCCCGCCCTCCCGCTCTGCTCCCGGCCCCACCCCCGGCCACGCCTGACCCGCTGGTTGCGGCCCGTGTGGCCGCAAATGCGGGCGACTGGCAGCGCACCGCTGAGCTTGCCAACCAAGCGTTGATCATCGACCCGATGCGGGCCGCTGCCCATTTTATACGTGGCCAGGTCTATGAACACGTTGGTCAGACCGATGAAGCTATCGCCGCGTATCGTCGTAGCCTCTACCTTGACTCGGCCTTTGTGATGGGCAATTTGGCGATGGCCGATATGTGGCGCCGAGGCGGGCAGACCATCGAGGCTCGCCGGGGCTACCGTAGCGCACTGAGGCTCATCGATCAGCTTGCCCCCGCTACGCTCGTGCCCGAGTCTAATGGCACGAGCGCCGCTGAGTTGCGGGTTTATATCAACTCCCAGATGAAGTTGCTCGGTGACTAGGGCCACGTCTTGTTCGTCCAGCACCGCTGCCTATGGGCTGAAGCCCCCGGCTCCGATCCTAGACCCTTTACGCTTTTCCGCTCCGTAAGAGTACGCTCTGTGCCGACACCATGCCGTGTCGCAGAAGGATTGCTACGTGTTTCGCAACAAAGGCGCCGTGATCGCGCTTATCTTTATCGGGTCCCTGCTGATTATCGTTGGGCTAACGGGTGCAAGTATTCCTTTACAATCGACGAGTGCATTGAACGCAGCGGTAGCGCGCACAGATCTAATTGCTCCGAGCTCGTTCGTGCTTCCCGACAGTACGGCGACGCCCGTGCCGCCGACGCTGACCCTGAACCGCCACAGTTTTAACGAGGGTGCGAGTACGAAGCTTGTTCCTACGGTTTTTTTGCCCGGACGCGGCCCCAACCTGCCCGGTAAAATGGTGTACACCGGTCGTCGCATTGATGTCTACGTTGGCCACGGCACCTTCAGCACCGAGGATGTCGTCTCTATGGGGATAAAGGCCGAGGGGGCGCTGAGCTATATCCAGAAACGATTTGACTCCCAGTTGACCGAGCGCATCTCGGTGGGCGTCTACAGCGCCAGCCAAGCTCCAGGCCGGGGCACACGCGGCATCGCCTACACCCAAGACAACACCAACGTGCGGATCTACTACCGCCCCGGTGAGGATCAGTACCACGCCCTTGTGGTTGTCGCGCACGAAATGGCGCACGCACTTCAGGCTGAGACGTATGGTAAAGATGCCCAGTCGAGTGCCGACACCGTATTGCTGGAGGGTCTGGCGAGTTGGATCTCTGGCGAGTACTGGCTGAGTCTCTCGGGCGCGTCCTCGTTCCAGTCGCGTGCTCACGATCTGTACCTGTCTGGCTACAACGGCAACCTAGCTTACTTTGGTCGCCACGACCTCAATTCGGCCTACGATATGTGGGCGGGGTTCGTCGACTACCTAGCCCGCACCTACGGCTGGCAGAAGTTCAATGCGCTCTACCTCAGCGGGCGCGGGCGCGCCGCCGGATCTGCCGACTATCGCGGGATCTATGGCAAGTCGTTCCAGGAACTTTACACCGACTGGTACGCGACTCTCAAGTAGGGTGTAGGGCAGTGCCGAAACTTATTCACATACATGTGCCTGCGTGAAAGCTACACAAGGCCGCGTTTATCCTGTACACTAGGCCGTGGCGAAGCGCATTGACAAGCAGTAGCAACGATGATCGTACGAATTTGGGGGACACGCGGCTCCTACCCTGTTGCGCGGGCTGAAATGCTGCGCTATGGTGGTAATACCACATGTGTAGAGGTTCGCGTTGGCAACAGATGTATTGTCCTCGATGCCGGTACGGGGCTACGCCAGCTCGGCGAGGCGCTCGGGCGTGAGCCGTGTCCGCCCAGCACGATTAACCTGCTGATCACCCACACCCACTGGGATCATATTATTGGATTCCCCTTCTTTGCACCGATCTTCAACCCCCAGAACCGGCTTGAGATCTACGGCCTGCAGCGCACCCAGTCGAGCCTGCGCAAGACGATTGCCAACGCCCTGAGCGACCCACTGATGCCGATTGGCCTGGAGGATCTGCGGGCCAACCTGAGCTTCCACGAGATCCACGAGGGTCTGGAGTTTCAGCTTGACTCGCATGTGCGGGTGCGGACGGCGCGGGCGAATCACCCCTACCGGGCGCTCGCGTATCGGATCGAGAGCGATGACGCTGTCCTGGTATTCATCCCCGACACCGGCCCCTTCCACACGGTACTCTTCGGCGATGAGCGGGTTGAGTGGACGGGCACGCCGACGGCGAACACCGACGAGGATCTCCAGGCTCTGGCTACGATGCGCTCACAGATTATCAACCTCGCCCGTGGGGCCGACTGGCTGATCTACGACTCGCAGTTCACTGATGCGCAGTACGCCCGCTTTCCGCACTGGGGGCATAGCTCGGCCAGCCAAGCTCGCGAGATCGCTGAGGAGGCTGGGGTGGGTCAACTGCTGCTCTTTCACCACGATCCGCACCACACCGATGCGCAGATTGATGCCATGTTGGAGGAGCAGCGGGCCATGTGTGGCGCTAACCTCACTATCAACGCCGCCTACGAGGGCATGGAACTGCGGAAGGGGGTTCTGCCATGAAGATGCAGTTCTGGGGGGTGCGCGGTTACGTGCCAACCCCAGGTGCCGAGTATCTGCGCTACGGTGGCAATACGTGCTGTACGGCGCTCTACGGCGCGGGCGGCGAGATGGTGGTGATCGATACCGGCACCGGTTTCTGTCAACTCGGCGACACGCTGATGACAACCGAGTTCGGGCACGGTCGCGGTGAGATGACTCTGCTGATCTCCCACACCTACTGGGATCATATCCTTGGCCTACCCTTCCCTGGCCTTGTGCATATCCCCGGTAACCGCCTGCATATCTACGGCCCCGACAGCACCCGTGGCTCGCTAGAGATGGTCTATAACGGGATGCTCTCGCCGGTCTACTCGCCGGTCTATGGCCTGGCCCATATTGGGGCCACCCACAACTTCCAGCCCATTTCGACGGTGCCTTTTGCCGTTGGTGGCTTGCGCGTGAGTGCCCTGCCGCTCTCGCGGCGGAACCACTCGCCGATCTGGGCCTACCGGGTGGAGGAGGGCAGCCGCTCGCTGGTCTATATCACCGATGTGCGCTACACCGACGACCAGATCTGGAATCAGGCGCTCGAATTTGCCGCTGGTGCGAGCATCCTCGTGCATAGTGCGCCCTACACGCGCACCGAGCAGGTGCAAGACTACGGCCACAGTCGGTTTGAGGACGCAATCGAACTGGCCCAGGAGGCCGCCGTCGAGCGGTTAGTGATCTTTCACCACGCCCAGTCGCGCACCGATGATCAGCTTGATGTGTTGGTGTCAAACTACCGCCGCCAGTTGAGCGACGATGAGAGCCCGCTGATCTTTGAGGCCGCCCGCGAGGGTCCGGTGGTTGAGGTGTAGGGGCGCAGCGGCGCGGCGCTGCTGTGCCCTTACCGCCTACTACTACAGTTGTAAATATCTTCGCAGAAAGGCTCTCGCCGATCACCCCCCCTAGCCCCCCCCGCACGCGGGGGGGAACAACGCATTATCCC